>DATNKY010000224.1:0-7213 GCA_035603155.1 Solirubrobacteraceae bacterium | reverse complement strand
GACGAAGTCCGCCCGGATGAACCTCGTCTGGCACTGAACCTCGGCGGCGAGCTCCGCGAAGCGCTCCTCCGCGACCGGGTCGCGATCGATCCCGATCAGCGTGCCCGCGGGTCCGATCCGGTCGGCGATCAGCCGGGCGTGTCCACCGCCGCCCACCGTGCAATCGACCGCGGTCTCGCCGGGTCGCGGGTCGAGCAGTTCGATCAGCTCGCCCGCGAGCACCGGGACGTGGGTTCTGGTCATGTCAAGTAGTGTCGCCAAGGCTCGCAGTGAGGTCGGGCATCCGGGTCATGACCTGCTCGAAGTTCTCGGCGTACCGCTCGCGATCCCAGATCTCGAGGCAGTCGCCGGAGCCGGTGACCACGACGTCCTTGTCGAGTCCGGCGTAGCTCATCAGCTGCGGGGGGATCATCACGCGGTTGGCTGAGTCGAGTTCGGTGTCATACGAGGCGTTGAAGAAGAAGCGCTTGAGCTCGCGCGCGGTTGGCGACGCCGGGTTCAGACCGTCGAGCGTCGAGCTCGTGTAGCGGTCGTAGGCCTCGGGGGACCAGACGGCGACCGTCCGCGGTCCGCCGGATTCCACCTCGTTCGACGCTGCCAAGACGACCCCGTCCGCGAGCGCTCCTCGGAACCTCGCGGGAACCGTGAGCCGATGCTTGGCATCGAGCGTGTGGTCGAAGGTTCCGCGGAAGCTCAAGGGTTCTCATGCCACTGGCAGAACTTTGAAACCCGGGTGGCTGGGTGGGAGGAGCCCTGCCACCCGGGTTCCGAATCGGTCGCCCACAGTAACCCACTTCATCCCACAATGCAACCCAATTCGCATCGATCACCCCACTGAGTCTCACTCTGAACCAGTTTGTGACCACAACCGCCCGGATTCGCTGGCGATCCGGGGAATCGAACGGGCCCATACGACGCCCGTCAGGGCTGCACGATCACGTGCAGATCGCCGCTCTGGCAGCGGGCTTGCACTCCCGGGGCCGGTTCCGTCCGGACGGTGTGCCTGGGAGCTCGGCCGCTTTCAGGCGACCGACCGGTGCTCGCCGGTCGGCGCGCCTCCAGCGGGCAGATCGAGCACCAAGCGGGCTCCGCTGCCGTCGGGCGGCGCGCACGTCAGGCGGCCACCGTGGACCGTCGCGATCGCGCTGGCAATCGCGAGCCCCCGTCCCCGCGCGCCACGGCCGCGGCGCGGGCGCCCAACGATCTCCGACAGCGGCGCCGGGAGACCGGGACCGCGATCGACGACCTCGATCCGCACTGCGCCCTCCCGCGCTGACCCCAGCACGTCCACCCGCCCGCCGCCGTGCTCGATCGCGTTGGCGATCAGGTTGCCGGCGGCCTGCGCGAGCCGCAGCCGGTCACCGCGTACTCGTGGCAGCGCCACCGCGCACGACAGGCGCAGCTCGACGCCCGCGTCGGTCGCCGCCGGTCGCCACGCCTGCACCGAGTCCGACAGCAGCTCTCCGAGATCGACGCCTTCCAGGTGGCGCGGAGCCATCTGACCGTCGGACCCACTGACGAGATCGTCGAGCGCGAGCGTCGCGCGGCCGAGCTCGGAGCGAATCGCGCGCAGTTGCGCCGACGACAGGACATCTCCGCGCCAGCCCCGTTCCAACCCGAGCGAGACCGCGGCCAGCGGCCCGCGGAGCTCGTGGCACGCGCGCGCGACCGCCTCCTCGCGGACCCCGAACGCGCGCTGGACCAACAGCCACAGCGCGGTGACGACCGCCGCCGTCAGCCAGCCCGCACACGCGGCCGCGAGACTCACGGCTCCCCCGCGCGCCAGGGCGTCGAGCTGCTCAGCCTCACGGGCAGCTCATCCTCACTCGATCCCGCCGTCGATCAGCTTGTAGCCAACGCCCCAGACGTTGACGATGAACCCTCCCCCGGCGGTGGCAAGCTTCTTTCGCAGCCGCGACGCATGCGAGTCCAGCGTCCTGGTGGCGCCGAGCGCGCGAAAGCCCCAGACGCCGCGCAACAGTTCCTCGCGCGTGAATACACGCGTCGGCTCCTCGGCCAGCGCCCGCAGGAGCGCGAACTCCTTCTTTGACAGATGGATCGGCTCGCCGTCGAGCTCGACGGCGCGGCTCAGCGGATCGAGCTCGAGCGGTCCGACCCTGAGCCTTCCTGATCCCCGCCGATGGCGTGCGCGCCGCAGGACAGCGGCGACGCGGGCGCGCAGCTCGGGATACGAGAAGGGTTTGACGAGGTAATCATCGGCGCCGCGCTCAAACCCGCGGACGCGATCGAGCTCGCCCGCCCGGCCCGTCAGCACGATCACCGGCAGCCGCGGATCGAGGCGGCTGGCGGCCACCTCCGACGCTCGAACCTCGCGCAACAGGTCGAGCCCATCACGATCCGGGAGGCCCAGATCGACGATCGCCAGGTCCGGCGATTTGGCCGCCATCAGCCGCAGCGCGTCGTGCGCGGTGTCGGCCTCGAGCGGCTCGTAGCCGTCGGCGGCGAGGTTGTCGGCGAGGAACGTCCGAGTCGCGCGATGGTCCTCTACGATCAGGATCATTGGCGGATTCGGCTCCACACCTGAGCGAGCCTGCGAGAGGGTGCAATTCACCCCCTGCAACATCGCTTTCAGTCACACGGGCGGGGAGGATTCGAGCATATGATCCCGACGCCAATGTACCGACGCGGTAACTACAGCTCGGGCGACGACTTCGTCCTCGAGTACGGCGAGTTGCGGTTCACGTTCAACGAGCGCGATTTCCGCGAGCGGTGCGAGCAGGCGGCTCGCAAGCTCGGCTTCCTGTCGGGCGCGGTCGAGGAGGACGAGGCAGAGGACCTGATCAACCTGGTCGTCAACGGCGAGGTCTCAGAGCCGGCCTCCGGGCTCGGCGAGCACGTCAACGACTGCTGGTCTGAGCTCGTGGGCCCGTCCGAGCGCTCGCTCGTCCACTGGCTGCGTCGGTTGATCTTCCGCGGCGCCTGGCTCGACCAGCGCGTCAAGGAGGGCGAGCTCGACATCTCGTTCACCGCCGAGCTCAACGCGTTCGTGTACGTGCAGCCCGATCGCGGCGGCGAGCCGATCGAGCTCGCGCCCGAGCCGAGCTGGAATCGGGTCGCGTACGTGCGGCGCTGAGCGCCTGGGTCAGCCTGAGCCCTGCACCGACGCGATGTCCTGGTTCCTGGGCGGCGGGTTGTCGAGGATCAGCTGCGGGACGGTGACCAGGGTATAGCCGCGCTTGCGCAATCCGGCGATGATCTTCGGCAGCGCAGCCACGGTCTCCGAGCGGTTGCCGCCCGCGTCGTGCATGAGGATGATCGCGCCAGGCTTGGCGCCATCAACTGCGCTGTCGACGATCGGGCTGACCCCGGGGAGCGTGTAGTCGTTGGTGTCGACCGTCCACAGGATCATCAGCATCCGGTACCTCTTCAGCAGCGACAGGGTGGTCGAGTTCCAGAGCCCATAGGGCGGGCGAAACAGGCGCGGGAACGGGGCGCCGTATTGACCGATCGCAGCCGACTCCTGCAGCAGCTGCTGTTGCTGCTGGCGACGCGACAGCGTCGACATCGCGTAGTGGTTTTCGGTGTGGTCGCCGATTGGGTAGCCGCGAGCGACGATCGCGGTGGTCGAGGCGTGGAAATACTGCTCCGCCACCCCCACCTCGAAGAAGGTTCCGGGCACATGCTCGCGCTCGAGTACGTGCAGCACCTGGGGCGTGTACGGGCCGGGACCGTCATCGAACGTCAGCGCGATCTCTCGATGCTGGGATCCCGCGATCCGAATCGCCGGCGTGTAGGACATCGTGTGAGAGATCGCCGCGTTCTCGGCGGCCCGTTCGGTCGCCGCGAACGAGCGCGGGCCGCTGCCGGCGAGCGTCTTGATCTGCGAGAAGTAGCTGATCGAAGCCAGTTGCACGCGGTGGTCTCCCCCGCCGCTGGCGGTCACGGCGATCACCAGGGCGATGATCACCACCAGCAGGGCGACGATCGACAATGCCGCGACCCGCCGCCGGCGGTAGACGGCCGCTGACGGTGGCCGGCGCGCCGGCCGGCTGCCGGAGCGCGCGCTGCCGTTCTCCTCGCCCAGTGCGAAATCGGCGTCATCCATGAATCAGCACCCGCCGGGATGATGCCGTTTGTCGACTGTGCCTGCACCCCCGGCAAGCGTTCGCCCAAAGTAGCGCACGGCGGGGCGGGTCCGAACCGGTCCTCCGCGCGATGTGCGCGAGTGCGCCGCCCGCCCCGGCCACTACGCTGCGGACGCGATGGCGCGCATCTGGCTGATCATCCCGACCTACAACGAGGCCGCGAATATCGACCGGATCGTCCGCGCCGCCACCGCCGAGCTCGAGCGGGCGGCCGCGGGCCAGTACCGCGTGCTCGTGGTGGACGACAACTCGCCGGACGCCACCGGCGCGATCGCGGACTCGCTCGCCGGCGAGCTGGATTCGGTCGAGGTGCTGCATCGTCCGGGCAAGAGCGGTCTCGGTCAGGCCTACGTCGCCGCCTTCCGGCGCGCGTTGGACTCGGGCGCCGAGCTGGTGATCGAGATGGACGCCGACTTCTCGCACGATCCCCGCTATCTGCCCGATCTGATCGCCGCCGCCGGCGAGGCCGACGTCGTGCTCGGCTCTCGATACGTCATCGGCGGCGGCGTCAGCGATTGGGGCTTCGTGCGGCGGATGATCAGCCGCGGCGGCGGCATCTACGCGCGCCTGATCCTCGGCGTCGACGTGCGCGACCTGACGGGGGGCTTCAAGTGCATCCGGCGAGAGGTGCTGGAGGCGATCGACCTGTCGACGGTCCGCGCGGACGGGTACGTGTTCCAGATCGAGGTGACCTACCGGGCGCTGCTCGCCGGCTTCACGGTTAGGGAAGTGCCGATCGTGTTCTACGATCGCACCGCGGGTAAGAGCAAAATGTCGTCGAGGATCGCGCTCGAGGCGATGTGGCTCGTGCCCATGCTCAGGCGTAACGCCAAGCGGCACGTCGCCCGGGAGGATTCCGGGGAAGCACTCAATAAGGTGAACCGGCTCTCTTAACGTGATCCCAATGTCACCCAAACGGCCTCCGGTCGCAGCCCGGGCATCCTCTCGACAATGAGCGTTCGCGGCCCCCTCGGCGCAACCGCGCAGAGCGCCAGCGTCGAGCTGACGCGTGGCCCGAGCCTCGACGCCCGCGCCGCGCCCGCCGCCAGCAGCAGACGCGCGCTGCTCGCAGTCGCAGGGCTCGTGACGAGCGGTTTCGTGATCGCGATCTCGGCCGCCAACACCGAGACGCTGCTGCCCCTGTCGATCCGGCCGGTGCCGAGCTCGCTCGCGGGGGCCTTCGGGAGCGCGAACCTCAACCTCCGCTCGGGGGGCGCGATCGCCGTCTTGATCCTGATGACGGCCTGCTACGCGATCGTCGCTGTGCTCGCGAACGAGCTCTCGACCCGCACGGTGCTGATGGCGATCGCGGCGCTGAACGCGATCGTGCTGCTCGCGCCGCCGCTGGTGTCCACCGATGTCTTCAGCTACCAGGCTTATGCCCGCATGGGCTCGCTGTTCGGCACCAACCCCTATCTGAGCGGTCCTCACGCACTCGGCATCGGCGACCCGGTGTTCCCGTACATCGGCGCCAAGTGGTCCTATATCCCGAGCGTCTACGGGCCGGCGTTCACGATGTTCAGCTATCTGCTGGCGCCGCTCGCGGTCGGCGCGAGCGTGCTCGTCTACAAGTCGATCGCGACCGCGTCGAGCCTCGGGATCGTCGCGCTCACGTACAACGCCGCGCGGCTGCGGGGCGTGAACCCCGTGCGAGCGGCCGCGCTCGTCGGGCTCAACCCGCTGCTGATCCTGTACGGCGTCGGTGGCGGTCACAACGACCTCGTGATGTTGCTCGCGATGGTCGCGGCCGTCTACGCGATCCTGCGCTCGCGCGAGCGGCTCGGCGGCGCGCTCACGGTGCTCGCGATCGGTGTCAAGCTGACGGCCGGGATCCTGCTCCCGTTCGTGATCGCGGCGGGCGGTCCACTCCGGGGTCGCGGCCGACGGCGCGATCTGCTGATCGGCGCGGGCGCGACCTTCGCGGCGCTCGGGTCACTGACGCTCGCGTTCTTCGGCCCCGGCGTCATCAACGTGCTGCCCACGATCCAGCGCAGCCAGAGCGAGGGCGATTGGCACAGCCTTGCCGGGGCGCTCGTGACCCGGCTCGGCATGGTCACGATCGGGCACGTGGTCGGGTACCTGCTCGCCGCTGCGTTCGTGGTCGTGTTCGCGTGGCTCGTCCGCCGCGTGTGGCGCGGCGAGCTCGACTGGATCGACGGCGTCGGCTGGGCGACCGCGGCGATGCTCATCGCCGCCAGTTCGCTGTTGCCGTGGTATGTCGCGTGGCTGCTGCCGTTCGCGGCGCTGTCGAGCGACCGGCGCCTCTTCAGGACCGCGCTCGTGATCACCTGCGTCGTGCAAGGCGTCGAGCTCCTGGGATACATTCCCCACGGCGTCTCGCTGCCGGGCTTGTGAGCGCCGAAGAATGGAGTAAGTAGGCGGCGGCCGCGCGCCGCCTCGGCTTACGATTGTGCGATGAGCGTCTCCCCGGACCTCCCCCCCATTTCGCCTCGGACCCCCGATCTGGTCAGCGTCGTCGCGCCGATCTACAACGAAGAAGAGGCGATCGAGGAGTTTCACGCCCGCGTCTGCGCGGCCCTGAAGGGGCTGCGGTTCGAGATCGTGCTCGTCGATGACGGATCCAGTGACGGCTCGCCGATGCTCCTCCAGCGGCTGGCCGACAGCGATCCGCGGGTGCACGTGGTACAGCTGTCGCGCAACTTCGGCCACCAGACCGCGCTGACGGCGGGGCTCGACCACGCCGGCGGAGACGCGGTCGTGATGCTCGACGCCGACCTCCAGGACCCGCCGGAGCTGATCCCGAAGATGCTCGATCATTGGCGCGCCGGGTGTGACGTGGTGTACGCGGTGCGCGAGCACAGAGCGGGCGAGTCGCGTTTCAAGCTCAGCACGGCGCGCTGGTTCTACGCCCTGTTCGACAAGCTTGCGCAAGTCGAGCTGCAGCACAACTCGGGCGACTTCCGGTTGCTCGATCGCCGCGCGCTCGACGCGCTGCTGTCGATGCGCGAGCGCAATCGCTTCCTGCGCGGCATGACCGTTTGGGTCGGCTACCGGCAGGCAGCGGTCCCCTATAGCCGCGACCGTCGCTTCGCGGGCAAGACGAAGTACACGATTCCGAAGATGCTGAGGTTTTCGCTGGACGCGAT
>DATNKY010000409.1:0-11975 GCA_035603155.1 Solirubrobacteraceae bacterium | reverse complement strand
GTCGGCCCGTCGGCGTGCGCTGGAGCGTTCGCTCGAGGATCCTCGAGCGAACGCTCCAGCGCACGCCGACGGGCCGACTTGTGACAATGGACGAGGTCACCGATGCGGCGCTGTTCCTGCTGGAGAACCGCGCCGTCAACGGTGTCAACCTTGAGGTCGACGGAGGCTGGGTGATGATGTGATGCCGGCAGGGCCAGCGACGAGTGGACAGGGGCGCGGGTGATGCGCGTCGCGGTCCTGGGACTCGGACACATGGGGGCTCCGATCGCGGATCGGCTGCAGCGATCAGGGCACGACCTGTGGGTCTGGAACCGCTCACCGGGCGCCATCGAGCCGTTCTCCAGCCGCGGCATCCCGGTGTTGGAAACCCCCGCGCAGGCCTGGGAACACGCCGACGTGGCGATCACGATGCTGTCTGACGGCGCCGCCGTCGAGGACGTCGTGCTCGGCCCGTCCGGCCTGCTCGATGCGGCGCGGCCCGGGCTCGTGATCGACATGAGCACGATCTCTGACCGGACCTCGGCTGGCGTCGCGGCTGAGTGCCAGCGCCGCGGCGGCGCCCTGCTCGCCGCGCCGGTG
The DNA here is from genome assembly GCA_035603155.1 of Solirubrobacteraceae bacterium. Classification (GTDB taxonomy): domain Bacteria; phylum Actinomycetota; class Thermoleophilia; order Solirubrobacterales; family Solirubrobacteraceae; genus Palsa-465. The sequence continues at coordinate 11,396 of DATNKY010000409.1, read as the reverse complement.
ACGGGCAATCCCTCGGTCGTGGTCGCGGGCAACCTCGGGATCATCGTCTCGGGCCCGAGAGAGCAGTTCGAACGAGTGCGGGAAATGCTCGCCGACATTGGGCCGAACGTGATGTACGTCGGCGAGGCGGACGAGGCGCGGATCGTCAAGCTCGCGCTGAACCTGATGCTCGGCGGAACGACCCAACTGCTAGCGGAGGCGCTTGTGCTCGGGGAGAAGCACGGGATCGAACGCTCGGCGATGCTCGGGGTGATCGGAGCCTCGGCGATCGGCAGCCCGTTCGTGAAGTACAAGACCGAGGCGCTGAAGGCCGACGACTACAGCTCGACGTTCACGGCCCGCCTGCTCTACAAGGATCTCGCGCTCGCGCTCGACGCCGGCCACGATCGTGAGCTGCCGCTGCCGTTGACCGCCTCGACGCAGCAGCTCGTCGAGGGCTGCATCGCGAGTGGGATGGGCGATCTTGACATGACGGCGCTGCTACTGCGGCTGCGCCGCGAGGCAGGGCTCTGACGGCCGCCCGTGAAAGGCCCGCGGTCACACGCAGCCGCGAGGTCGCGGCGCGACGACGCGTTCCATATGCGTGCAGAATGACTACACACCCCTCGTGTCAAACGCTACTTGACGCTCCTCGGGCACGACTGTAATGTCCGATCGCGTGACCACAGCGGGGTATCACGTTCAGCGAGCCGGCGAGGTGGAGCTCGCGCCCCCGGCCGGCCTCGAAGTTCATGCGAGCGGCCTGCGGCGCGCGACCTTGGTCGGGCGCCACGTCGGCTCCGTCCACACGGGCTTCGCGCTTGTCGAGCTCGAGCCGTCCGGCCGGGTCAACGAGCACCTGCACTCGACCGAGCAGAGCTTCTACGTACTAGCCGGCAGTCCGGTGCTGACCGTCGGCGGCCACACGTACCGCCTCGGGCCGCACGAGTGCGGCCTGCTCGGGGTCGGGGTGCCGCACGCCTGGTCCGCCCCGGCGCAGGGAGGGGCATCATGGCTCGAGATGAATGCCCCTGCACCGCGGCTGAGCGGTCCTCCCGACACGTTCTGGACCGACCGCGAGCCCGGCAGCGATCCGCCCGAGGCGCTCGACATCCGCGATCCCCGAACACGCACGTTCTTCCGCCTCGGCGCCGGAGAGATGGACGTCGACAACCTCAAGATCGGCGCGCCGGTCGATGCGCCAACGGTCTCGGCCAGCATGGCGACGGCGTTGCTCGCCTACAGCGGGATCGCGGTCAAGATGCTCGTCGACTCGCGGCTCGGCGCAGTCCTGCACACGATGTTCATGGTCGAATACCAGCCCGGCGGCGCCGCACAGCCGCACGACCATCCGTTCGAGGAGACCTATTACCTGCTCGACGGCGAGGTCGAGGCGGTGGCGGACGACGAGGTGTTCACGCTCGGACCGGGTGATGTGTTCTGGACCGGCGTCGGGTGCGTGCACGCGTTCTTCAACCGCAGCGGGGGTCGCGTACGGTGGCTCGAGACGCAATCCCCGCAGCCTCCAGCCAACCATTCCTACCGCTTCAACCGTGATTGGGACTACCTTGCGGATCAGCTCTCCTAGACACTCCGACCGGCTCTCGCGCCGATGATCGCCTCCCGTGGCGCGGCGATGGCCGTCGACTGGGAACAGCGAGTCGACTACGCGCGCCTGCGCGCCGACCGGCTCCAGAAGACGCGCGACGCGCTCCTGGCCTCCGACCTCGGCTCGATGCTGCTGTTTGACCAGAACAACATCCGGTACGTCACCAGCACCCACATCGGCGAGTGGGCCCGCGACAAGAGCGCCCGCTGTGTGCTGGTGCCGCGCGTCGGCGACCCGGTCCTATGGGACTTCGGCTCGGCCGCCCGTCATCACCAACTGTTCGCGCCCTGGCTGCCCGAGTCGAGCTGGCGTCCCGGAGTGACGAGCATGCGCGGCGCGATGCCCGAGCACACCGGCGTCCCCGACCTGTTGGCCGACCACGTGTTTCAGGAGCTGCGCGAGCACGGCCTCGAGCGTGAGCCGCTCGGCCTCGATCTGACCGATATGGAGACGCTCGCGTCGCTGCACCGCCGCGACATCCCGACCGGCGACGCGCAGCCGGTGATGCTCAGCGCGCGCAAGATCAAGACCGACGATGAGATCGCGCTGCTCGATCACGCCGCGGGGATCGTCGACGCAGTCTATGAACGGATCTACGAGCTGCTACGTCCCGGCGTCCGCGAGCACGAGATCGTCGCCGAGGCACAGCGCCTGCTGTTCGAGCTCGGCTCGGAGCAGGTGGAGGCGATCAATGCGGTTTCGGGCGACCGCTGCAACCCCCACCCCCACGTCTTCTCCGACCGCCTGCTGCGCCCCGGCGACCAAGCGTTCTTCGACATCATCCACTCGTTCATGGGCTACCGGACCTGCTACTACCGCACGTTCTGCGTCGGCAGTGCCAGCCGCTCCCAGCTCGACGCCTACAAGCAGTGCCGCGAGTGGCTCGACAACGCGATCGAGCTCGTTCGGCCCGGCACCACGACGGATGCGATCGCCGCCGTCTGGCCGACCGCCGAGGAACTCGGGTTCGCCAGCGAGGAGGCGTGCTTTGGGCTCCAGTTCGGCCATGGGCTCGGGGTCGGGCTCTACGAGGCGCCGATGATCTCGCGGTTGCATTCGTTCGACAGCCCGGTCGAGATCGAGACCGGGATGGTGTTCGCGCTTGAGACCTACTGTCCGGCCAGCGACGGTCGCTCGGCAGCGCGGATCGAGGAGGAGGTGCTCGTGACCGCCGATGGTCCCGAGATCCTGACGCGCTTCCCGGCCGACGAGCTGCTCGTGGCCGGGCGCCGCTACGTCCGCGGCGCCGACGTCGTCGAGCAGGCCGAGACCGTGAGCGCCGAGTGAGCAGCGGCGCGACCGAGACCGCGGGCGGCTCGGGCGCCGCGGGTCTGTCGGAGTCCGAGGCGCTTGAGCTGTACGGCCGGATGCTGCTGATCCGGCGGTTCGAGGACACGGTCCAGTCGCTGTTCGAAAAGGGCGAGATCCACGGGACCACGCACCTGTACTCCGGTCAGGAGGCTGTCGCGGTCGGCGTCTGCTCGGCGCTGGCTCCGCAGGATCGCGCCGCGGGCACATACCGCGGCCACGGCCACGCGCTCGCGCTCGGGGTCGATCCCCAGGCGCTGCTCGACGAGCTGCTCGGCCGCGAGACCGGCGTCTGCGGCGGCCGCGCCGGATCGATGAACGTGATCGACCTCGCGCACCGCCTGATCGGCTGCTTCGGGATCGTCGGCGGCAGCATCTCGGCTGCTACCGGCGCCGCGCTCGCACTCAGGGACCGTGATGGCGTCGCGGTCGCCTTCTTCGGGGATGGCGCCACCAACCAGGGCTACTTCCATGAGTGTCTGAACTTCGCCAAGGTGCTCAAGCTTCCCGTGCTGTACGTGTGCGAGAACAACCTGTACGGCGAATTCACGCCCTGGGAGCAGGTGACCGCCGGCTCGATCGGCGGCCGCGCCGAGGCGTATGGCTTCGCCGTTGAGCGCGTCGACGGCAACTCCCTCTGGGAGGTACGGGCCCACGCCGACGCAGCGGTCGCCCGTGCGCGCGGCGGAGAAGGGCCACAGTTCATCGAGGCGCTCACCTACCGCTTCGTCGGACATTCCCGCAGCGACCCGGGCAAGTACCGCAAGCCGGGCGAGCTCGACGCTTGGCGCGAGCGCGATCCGCTGACGGTCGCGCGGGCGCGGCTGGCCCAGAGCGTCGAGGACGCGACGATCGCTGAGGTCGAGGACCGGACCGAGCGCGAGATCACGCAGATCATCGAGAACGCGCTCGCGGCGCCGTTCCCGGTCCCGGGTCCTGCGCGGGAGTTCAAGGAGTAGCCGGTGGAGATAACGATGCCCAGGCTCTCCAGCTCGATGGTGCAAGGCACGATCATCCGCTGGCTGCGGCACGATGGGGAGCTCGTCAGCGCCGGCGATGAGTTGGTCGAGGTCGAGACCGACAAGGCGACGATGAGCGTCGAATCGGAGCATTCGGGCGTCCTGACGATCGTCGCGCCCGATGGCGAGACGCTCGCCGTCGGTGCGCTGATCGCGCACGTCGCCGCGGACTCGGCGGGATCGGCCCGCCCCGGTCGCGCTCGGGGTCAGGGCGACGACGGTCGCAACGGCTCCGCGCGCGGGCCGAGAGTCAACGCCTCGCCGGTCGCCCGCCGGCTCGCGTCCCAGCTGGGCGTCGCGCTCGAAGGGCTGACCGGCACCGGGCCGGGAGGGCGCGTGGTGAAGGCAGACATCGAGCGCGCGGCTGAGCGAGGCGTCGAGGGCGAGCCAACCGGCCGTCCGGCTGCATCGGTCGCAAGGGGCGAGGTGACGATCGAGGCCTTGACCTCGGTCCAGTCGACGATCGCGACCAGGATGACCGAGTCCAAGGCGACGATGCCCGACTTCACGCTCACCACCGAGGCGGAGATGGACGCCGCGCTCGAGCTGCGCTCGCGCCTGGCGGAGCTCGAACTCGACGAGCTCCCATCGATCAACGACCTGGTTCTCAGGGCGTGCGCGATCGCGTTGCGCGCGCACCCGCGGGTCAACGCCAGCCACGTCGACGGCGCGATCGAAGTGTTCGGCCGCGTCAACATCGCCGTGGCGGTCGCCGCGCCCGGCGCGCTGTTGGTCCCGGTCATCGCCGATGCCGACACCAAGCCGCTCGCCGAGCTCGCCGCCGAGACGCGGGCGCTGTCCGAGCGCGCGCGGAGCGGGTCATTGACCCCGGCCGAGGTCTCCGGCGCGACGTTCACGATCTCGAACCTCGGGATGTACGGGATCACGCAATTCAGCGCGATCCTCAATCCTCCGCAGGCGGCGATCCTTGCGGTCGGGGCGATCCGGGAGCAGGTGGCGCTGGCGGATGGGGAACTCGTGTTACGCCGGCGGATGAGCCTGAACCCTGACCTGTGACCACCGCGTCCTCTACGGCGCCGACGCCGCCGTCTTCTTGCAGAGCATTCGAACCACGCTCGAGCAGCCGCTGAAGCTGCTGGTGTGACGGAGAGCGAGCACTGATGGCAACCCTCGAGTTCCGCACCGCGATCCGCGAGGCCCTGGACGAGGCGCTCGCCGAGGACGAGCGCGTCGTCTTCTTCGGGGAGGATGTCGCCGCCGCCGGCGGAGTGTTCGCCGTCACGGGCGGTCTGCTCGAGAAGCACGGTCCGACGCGCGTGTTCGACACTCCGATCTCGGAGCTTGCCCTGACCGGCGCCGCCTTCGGCAGCGCGGTGTGCGGGCTGCGGCCCGTGATCGAGATCATGTTCGGCGACTTCCTCGCGCTCGCGATGGACGGACTCGTCAACCAGGCCGCCAAGTTCTTCTACATCTCGGCCGAGCAGGCGAGCGTCCCGCTGGTCGTCCGCTCCGCCGTCGGAGCCGGAGGCCGCTTCGGGGCGATTCACTCCCAGATGCCGGCGAGCTGGTTTCACAACGTCCCCGGCCTGAAGATCGTCGCCCCCGCGACCGCGTCACAGGCGAAGGCGCTGCTCAAGGCCTCGATCCGCGACGACAACCCGGTTCTGTTCCTCGAGCACAAGCGCCTTTACAGCACGCGTGAAGAGCTCGATGGCGCGGCCTCGGACGCGGAGGTCGGGCGGGCGCGGATCGCCCGTCCCGGCAGCGACCTCACGCTCGCGTCCGCGATGAAGGGCGTCCATGACTGCCTCGAGGCGGCCGCGCAGCTCGCGCGGGACGGCATCGACGTCGAGGTGATCGACCTGCAGACGCTGCGCCCGCTCGACATCGGGCTCGTGCTCGAATCCGTGTCGAAGACCAACCGCCTGGCGGTCGTCGAGGAGGGTCCCCTGACCGGAGGCTGGGCTGGGGAGATCCTGGCGCTCGTCGCCGAGCACGGTCTCGACGAGATCGACGACGTCTGGCGGCTGACAACCGCCGATCACCCGATCCCGTACAGCCCGGCGCTCGAGGATGCCTTCCTGCCCGGCACGAACGTGATCGTCGCCTCTGTCAGGGAGCGGCTCGGAGTCGGCGCGACCGCCGAGCGGTCACCGTGACGGACTTCAGATTCACGTCGCGCTCATCGGGGCTGATTGTCGTCGCGGGCAGCCGTCGCTACAGTCGGCGCGGCCGAGAGGGAGGCTGAGACGGAGGCGCGATGGCAGGTGAGACGCTAGATAAGGAGCACCGGGACGAGACCCAGCGTCCGCGGTCACAGCCGCCTCGCAACGGGATCGGACCCGCGACGATGGGCGCCCGCGTCCGCGCCGAGCGGCTGCGCCAGGACATCGGCGTGCGCGAGCTCGCTCGCCGAGTGGGCGTGTCGGCGAGCCTGGTGTCCCAGGTCGAGCTCGGCAAGGCTTCGCCTTCTGTAGGCACGCTGTATGCGATCGTCAACGAGCTGGGCCTGTCGCTCGACGAGCTGTTCTTTGAGCAGTCACCGGAGTCGCCCGCGGCGTCGGAGCCCCGGTCCGCCCCGGCCCGAGGCGGACGCGAGCCCGCGCCCGTGGGTGACGGCGCCGACCACGAGGTGACGAGCGTCGACCCGGTCGTCCGCCGCGGCGGTGGGAAGGCGATCGAGCTCGCATCGGGCGTGCGTTGGGAGCGCCTCGCGCCCGAGACACCCCAGGACGTCGACTTTCTCCACGTCGTCTATGAGGTCGGCGGCGCCTCGTGCCCCCCGGACTCGTTGATCCGCCACTCCGGGAGAGAGTACGGCCACGTCCTCAGCGGGCGGCTCGGCGTCACGATCGGGTTTGAGACCTACGAGCTCGGGCCCGGGGACTCGGTCTCGTTCGAGTCATCGATGCCGCACCGTCTGTTCACGATCGGCAACGGACCGGTCGAGGCGATCTGGTTCGTCGTCGGTCGCCGCGGCGACCCGCGGATCGTCCGCAGCCACCACGACTGACGTCGTCGGCAGCCAGTCCCCCGAGACCGGAGACTCGCCGGCACCGAGACGGGTCAGCAGCGGACGACGAGCGCGTCGCAACATCGGCTAGGGCGAGGCGGTCCTGTTCTGGATCGTCGTCGCACCGCGGCGCTCCGTGCGCGCACCGGTCGACTGAGCGCTCGTACGGCCCTGGTGTCCCGGTTCCGGCGGTCTTGCGGCCGGGCCACGCGTGATTTGCGTCAACCGCTCATTACGTCACGCGAAAGGTCGCGGTGCCGACCGTGCGGACGACGCGCACGAACTCGGGGCACATCGTGCCCTTATGGCAGACCGGTGACTCGGTCTCGATCACCCGTACGCGGTGGATGCCCATGCACCACTTGCCGCCGAGCCGGGCCGGATCGAGCGTGACCGCGACCGGATCGCCCTTCGGCGCGCTCGGCGCCCCCAACGACCGTGTCCCGATGCAGCTCGTCGCCGCCGGCTCGGTCAGCGCCACCGCGAAGCCGATCCTCGAGCCTGGCTCGGTCCGTGTCGACACCGGAGCGGTGAAGCGCACCGAGAAGGTCGTCGTGGGATGGCCCGTGGCCGGGGTCACGGCGATCCCGCGGGCCGGGGCCCGACCGGACGTCGTCGAGCCGACCGCCGGCGCGTTCGAGCCGCCACAACTCGCGAGCGAGATCGCGAGCACTGCGACGATCCCGGCCAGAATCAGTGCAGCGGACGCATTGCGAGCCATCCGCGACCGAGTCTATCTCCCGTTGATCGCGTCGCCGGGTCTGTCGCCGGGGCCTGTCAGTCGCCCGCGTGATCGCGCGTGAAGTCACGCAGCGCGCGCTTGCCGTCGTGCTCGGGCGTGCCGTGCGCGAGCAGCAGCAGCTCGAAGTCAAGCTCGAGCAGCGACCGGTACGCGTTCACGAGGCCCCGCTTGGTCTCCGGAGGATCGTCCATCAGCTCGTCGGAGACGAACGTGAGCCCATCGACGCCGGGCCAGTGAACGACGCCGTCGGCGCAGGCCAGGGCACGGTGGGCCGGGATGAACAGCGCCGTCTCGTCGGGGCAGATCGCGTCCACCTCGTAGACGTGAATGCCGCCCGGCAGCTCCTCGCCGAACTCGAACGGCGTGACCGGCCCGCGGCCTTCGAGTTCGTAGCACCCGTTCGCGATGCAGTGGACCTCGCACTCGACCCGCTCCCGGATCTTCCAGGCGTCGCGATCGTGATGGCGATTGGTCAAGAGCACGTGCTCGGGTGTCGATACCGACTCAAAGAAGCTCATTCCGTCGGGCGGCAGCATCGGGTCCAGCAGCACTCCCTCGTTGGCCAGGTAGTACGAACTCACCAGCTGGCCGTGGTTGGGGTGACGCGAGCTCCAGTACCAAAGCCCGGGACTGACCTCCTCGATCACGATGCCCACCCTACCGCGACCCGATCCGCTCACCGGGGTAGTCTGAGTATCAGGCAAACGTTGACCCATCAACTAGGATTGTTGCCATGGAAACGATCACCGAAGGCCGGCTTGAAGGGGCAGCGCTCGACGCATGGCGCAGCTATCTCCAGAGTCACGCCTCGATCGTCCGCATGCTCGACGCCGAGCTCGTAGCCGAGCACGGGATGACGACACGCGATTACGAGGTCCTCCTGTACCTCGCGCAGGCAGACGAACGCAAGCTCCCGATGTCCGCGCTCGCCGAGCGCACGATGCTGACCCGCTCGGGGATCACGAGGCTGATCGACGGCCTGGTCGGGGCCGGCCTGATCGAGCGGGTCGCCTGTCCGAACGACGCCCGCGTCTCGTACGCCAACCTGACCGATGCGGGCTACGAGAAGCTCCGAGGCGCCGGCTGCGCACACGTGCTGAGCATCAAGCGCCTCTTCCTCGAGCACTTCACGCCTGAAGAGATCGAGCAGCTCGCCGAGCTGCTGAGCCGCCTGCCCGGAGCCCATCCGGGCGGCGAGTGCACCGTCAGCTAGGGCGCTGAGGGCCGCGATGAGCGCGGGCTGACCGGCCCCCGGAGTACAACACGACGATGCCCGGCCAGGTCAAGCATCTGGTCGACTGGGCGTCACGTCCCCATGGTCCTGACTCGGCGCTGTGGGGCAAGCCGGCGGCCGCAATCGGCGCCAGCGTCACGGAGTACGGCGCGATGTGGGCTCAGGACCACTTGCGCCGGGCGCTTGGCATCGCGGGCGCGCGAGTGCTCGACTCCGAGCTTGCGCTCGGCAATGCGGACGAGCTGTTCGACGGCGACGCCAAGCTCACCGACGGCGAGACGCGCAAACGCGTGGCCGACCTCGTCGACGCTCTGGTCGAGCATCACCACACGCACTCCGTGGCGGCGTAAGCTCGGAAGACATGGCCACCTCGTCGCCATCCAGCGAACACGTCACCATCGACCCCCGCACGACGATGGGCACGGTCCGTCTGACCGTGTCCGACGTCGATCGATCACGCCTGTTCTATGAGCGAGCGCTCGGGCTGCGCGCGAAGGACGGCGACGACGGGACCATCGCGATGCACGCGGACGCGGGGCCCGCGCTGGTGGAGCTGCACGGTGACAGCTCCGCCCCGAGACGCGACCCGCGCAACACCGGCCTGTTCCACCTCGCCGTGCTCGTCCCGTCACGTCTCGATCTCGCCGTCGCGCTCGCTCGCCTCGCGTCCACCCGCTGGCCGCTGGACGGCGCCTCTGACCACCTCGTCAGCGAGGCGCTCTATCTCTCTGACCCGGACGGCAACGGCATCGAGATCTACCGTGACCGGCCCCGCGACGAATGGCGCCGCTCGGACGGGGAGCTCGAGATGGCGACCCTCCCGCTCGACCTGCAGGGACTCGCGCGCGAGCTCTCGTCGCTCGCTGAGCCCCAGACCAAGGCGCCTCCGGGCACGAGGATCGGTCACACGCATCTTCAGGTCTCAGAGCTCGACGAGATCGAGGCCTTCTACGTCGGCGTGCTCGGTTTCGACGTCATCGTCCGTCACTACCCGGGCGCCCTGTTCGTCTCGGCCGGCGGCTACCACCATCACATCGGCTTGAACACCTGGCACAGCCGCGGATCGGGGCCAGCGCCCCCAAGCTCGGTCGGGCTGCGCTCGTTCGAGGTGCGGCTTGCAGACAAGCCGGCGCTCGACGCCGTCCTCGGACGAATCGCTGCGGCGGGCATCACGACGGAGGTGCGCGCGGACCGCGGCACGCACATCGTCCGCGATCCGTCCGGCAACGCGGTCGAGCTCTCCGCGGCATATTCGTAATCAGCCGCGGCGCTAGGCTACGCGGCTGCGGCGACGTGGCGGAGTGGCTACGCAGCGGCCTGCAAAGCCGTGTACACCGGTTCGATTCCGGTCGTCGCCTTGCCCGATTAGCGGGTAAAACGCAGCTTGTAACAAACCGCATGTGTCCCCGTTGTGTCCCGAGATTCGAGTGCCGCGCCGAGGCGCTCTGAGCTGAGTGCGGTCGCGAGGAGCGACGATTCCTGGCCTGCTGACCGGTACGTGGCGGACGCACGGCGCTGCGCTGGTCGCCTGGAGCACGTCGCTCGTCGTCAAGCAATGCAGGTAGCTGCCGTCAGAGGGCGCTCAGCTGTCCGTGCAGGGGAAACTCCTTGAAGTCCCCAACCGACACGGCCGCCAAATGCGCCCTGATGTGTGCTGTGAGTGTGCTGAGCGAAGCGACCCGGGCGGCGTATCAGCGCGTGTAACCGCGACTGGGTGCGAGGAGCTCGGAGGCGCCGCCGGCTCTGGCCTGCCCTCGCGGTGAACTGCGTGAACGCGACGACGCCGCACGGATCCCAACGGAAATCGTCTGCGGCCGGCTGGCGGACTTCGGCAGTCCGCGTTCTGCCGCGCCCACCCAGATCGGCGGCGAAGCCTTGATGGCGCGCTGAAGCAGGTGAAGTTGTCCCGTCACGAGGATCGGATGCCCGGAGCAAAGCGGGCTCTGCGCCTCGGCTGACGATGGACAGAATGCTGCTTTGGACCGGGTGCAGCAGCCTCTATGGCTGGCGGGGATCGGCGCGAGAGTGCTGCTGGTTCGTGGTTTCGGCAGTGACAGCGGGACGTCTGGTCGTCGCGCACAGCGCGAGCCCCGCTTCTCGCGGAGACGAGCCTATGTTCACCCAGGCTTCCGTGAGGCAGCGGTCTTCACGTCGTCTGGGTTGATTGCCCTCGTCTTGGCGAACGCGAGGGCCTCATGCCGGTCGTCCGAAACGCGCGCCCTGTTTTGGTGACGACGCGCGCGCCGTGGCGCACCACGGTCGACCTGACGGCGACACGGCCGGTCTGCTCCAAGTCCAGTCCGCGCGGCCGATCGCGGTGTTCGTATGGCCCCGGAGTGTGAAAGTCGTCCGAACACCTCTATTGCGACGATGGCGAGTCCGTCGGCGCTGAGGAGGGCTGGTTCTGCCCCGCTGCCGCAGCCGTGCGGTGCTGGATACGTGGGGAGGCGCGCGGAGCGCGCGGCATCAGGTGCCGGGGTCGGGTGCCGTGGACTGGCGGACCGCGTCTCTTATCGCTGCGGCGGTAATCG
>DATNKY010000144.1:0-3114 GCA_035603155.1 Solirubrobacteraceae bacterium | reverse complement strand
TGAGTGTGGGCCGCAAATACGAACCGCGGCCGGTCAGGTCTGCCGTCGGCCCAGGCGTGGCTTGGGCGTGCCTTGATGACTTGGGCCACGGGCTATGCGGCGTACCCGATGAGGCTGCGGCTGGTGCGGTCGACGCGTTCGCTATGGAGATCGCGGCGTCAAGTGACGCGAATCGGCACGCGGGCGGGCGTGTAGGTTCTCGAGCGTGCGGGCGTGACGCTCGAAGATGAGGATGTTCTTAAGGTCCAGAAGGTCGATTAGATCCGTTCGCGGATCGGCGCGAGATGCCGAGTAGGAACCCCGTCGCGGTACCGATCAGGACCCTGCGCACTGCCAGTGCGAGCAGTTATGGCACGGGAACCTTCAACAGATGACCGCTGTGATTGCCCCGACGGATGCGCCGCAGCCGCTGTCGATGAACAGCCCAGCTTTGTCGAAGTGGCGCGGGTTGGGGATGAACGGTGGCTTGATATGAACGGTGGTGTTGGGCAGGTTGTCTTCCATATGTGGGATTCGCTTCGCGGGGAACGTCAAGCTCGCGGTCTTCGGGTCCCACCGTGGTTGTCCGAGCTCGAGCACGACCGCAGTCGGGATCGCTTTGGCGCCAAGGCTGTAGGACAGCACTGCGTTGGGATTGGAATCTGCGAAGTAGCTCTTGAAGCGTCTGACGAAGTCGACGTTGGCGACCACGTATGCGTTACGGACAGGGCGATCGGTGAAGCGCGTCAGGTAGTCGCGCACGCCGACCAGTCGTAGCGTGAGATGCTGGCCGTTGGGCCCGGTCAGCGAGCCCGACGCACTCGGGATCGCCCACATGTAGTTGAGTTGCTGGCGCGCTGGGGTGGCGGCGGATAGCGTCGAGGTGCCGGCGGTCAGCGCCGCCAAAGACGCGGCGATCGCGGCGACCAACGCGAACGGCCTCTTCACTTGCCCATACCAGCGAAAGCGCGCTGCGCCCCTCTCGGCACCAGCGAGGCACCCGCGTGTTCTGGCCTTACGCGGTGACATGAAACCTCCTTCGGGTTCCCAGGGGAGCGGCTGAACACGCGCCCCAAGCAGCCTGCGCTCCGAGCGATGTAGCGCTTCATTGAGACCCCTGGCTGAATGAATACCTATGGATCGCCGACCCACGGCGACTGGCAGCAGCGATTCTGACAACACCAAGCACCACGGTCAACCAGCGCACCGACAACCCAACCAGTGACGACCGGCGCGGCACCCCCGGCCCGCGCTGGGCACTTTCCAGACTGTCGGATCGGGCTTACTGATCAGCAACGGCCCGAGGAGACGGCTGCTTCCTCACGAAGCGGGGGGACTCTCGGGCCGAGGACATCAAGGTCAGGGTGCTCGACCCATTGTCGAGGTGACGAGGTCGCCTCCGGCTGGTCGATGATCGCCCGCCAGACTGAGCGGTGAGGAACCGGGGACCGAAGCTGCAGAATGAAGCGGCGCGGCCTGACTGTCGACTCGCGACGAGAATGCCTCACGCTCTCTATCGAAGCGCGTGCTTGCACGAAGCAGGGGCTACGAGGGCGGCGGCGTTCCCGATCATCGGCTCTTCTGCTCTGTCGAATCCGCCAGCCGAAGCGGGAGCGCCATCGGCGCGGCTGCATGGCGATCACGCTGCTGGCTGCGGCAGCTTTAGCAGTCGGCCGCGTGGTCGAAGGACTGCGTGCCCGAGAGCGCTGTGCTGAATGCCATTAGTCTACATTTAGGAATGTAACGGCCGTTACAAACAGGCGGCAGGAGAACTGTTCGGGATGTAGCGTGCTGACGGCGCGGCAGCTGGAGGCGGGCGGCTCAACAAGGGCGAGTTTGGAGAGTCTGGGTGTAGCGTGTCGGGTAGGCTTGGGGAGGGGCCCGCCACCGGTCAAGGCGCGGAGGGAGGCATGTGGAGATCAGTATCGTGCGCGGGGCGAAGTTTTCGGGCGCGGGCCTGTCGGCGGATAGCGCTCGCGGTGACGCTTGCGGCGTTGGCGTGTGGCTGCTTGGCGGCTCAGGCTGACGCGTTCGTCTACTGGACCAACTACGGCACCTTCACGATCGGGCGCGCGAACCTCGACGGCACGGGCGCAAACCCGAGCTTCATCACCGGCACCACCCAGCCGCTTGGGGTGGCGGTCGACGGCCAGCACGTCTACTGGACCAACAACGGCAACGCGATCGGGCGCGCGAACCTCGATGGCTCGGACGCTGACCTGAGCTTCATCACCGGCGCCGACGACTCGCTTGGGGTCGCGGTCGACGGCCAGCACGTCTACTGGACCAACTTCGTCGACGGCACGATCGGGCGGGCAAACCTCGACGGCACGGGCGTTAACCAGAGCTTCATCAGCGGCGCCAATGCCCCGTCTGGGGTGGCGGTCGACGGCGGGCACGTCTACTGGACCAACACCGGCACCACCAACGGCACGACGATCGGGCGGGCGAACCTTGACGGCTCGGGCGTTAACCAGAGCTTCATCACCGGCGCGAACGCCCCGGCTGGGATCGCGGTCGACGGCGGTCACGTCTACTGGACCAATTTTGGCGCCGACAACGGCACGACGATCGGGCGGGCGAACCTCGACGGCTCGGGCGTTAACCAGAGCTTCATCACCGGGGCGAACGTCCCGTCCGGTGTGGCGATCGACGGTCAGCACGTCTACTGGGCCAACCAGGGCAGTTTCGGCAGCGGCACGACGATCGGGCGGGCGAACCTCGACGGCTCGGGCGTTAACCAGAGCTTCATCACCGGCTTGACCGAGCCGACTGCGGTCGCGGTCGACGCGTTGACACTTCCGCCGTCGGCGCAGATTGGTTCGCCGGCGTCGGGGGGGACCTATGCGGTCGGGCAGTCGGTGGCGACGAGCTTCTCGTGCAGCGAGGGGACTGATGGTCCGGGGTTGTCTTCGTGTGTCGATAGCGATGGTTCGACTTCGCCTGGTGTGTTGGACACGTCGAGTACCGGTTCGCACATGTATACGGTGACGGCGACGAGCAAGGATGGGCAGACCGGTACGGCGAGCATCACGTATACGGTGGCGGCGGCGCCGTCGGCGCAGATTGGTTCGCCGGCGTCGGGGGGGACCTATGCGGTTGGGCAGATGGTGGCGACGAGCTTCTCGTGCAGCG
>DATNKY010000225.1:0-5864 GCA_035603155.1 Solirubrobacteraceae bacterium | reverse complement strand
CGCTGCCATCCTCTTTGAGGAGGATGAGAGAGGACATATCCGTCCGCGACGACCGCGGTTTGGGGCGAGCGCGGTTGCTACCTCCGTGCCCAGCGCGGCGGCCCCTTCGCGTGGGACATGTCAGCGCTATTACCGGATTAGCGCAACGACCGCGACGTCAACCGCTGGTCGCCATCCAGGAAGATCCTCATATCGGAGGATTGTGCGATGCGCGCTGGCTGTCGATATTCGATGTATGGATCAGGGAAGCAAGCGCGCCGGGGGAGTCGGCGCGTCGCGTCGCCCCTCGTCGCCGTGACTGGGCATGACTCCTTGTCCGCGGATCGTCATGCGCGGTCAGCTCCCGGCTCTGATGGTCGTGCGCTCGGACGCCGCTGCGGAGCTCGTCGTGGGCGCACTCGAGAACGACGTCGACCTGTGTGTGGATCGGCGGTCGGTGGCGAATTCGCTGCGGGGGTGACTACTGCGCTCGCCGAGGAATCCCGGAGACATCGTGCTCTGCGCGTATCGCATGCCGGTCTTTGACACATTCAGCACTCTCGCTGTGCTCGGCGCCAGCGGAGTAGGCGGGCCCTTCATCGTTGTCTCTGGTGAGAGCGGCGACGGCACGCCCTTCGCGGCGATTCACGCAGGCGCCGCTGATTTCGTCGGCCGGGGTCACGTCGGCTGCCTAGGGATGCTGGTCGGCCGATGCCTTCGCCTTCAGCGCGCCGCCCGGCCGACACGGCCGCAGGCCGACGCGGCAGCCAACGAGAGCCGCAAGCGCTTCCAGGGATCAATCAAGCCGCTGATCGACCCGTTCGTGTCACTGAGACCGTTACCCGATCAGGCCGATCGCATCGCTGGCTTCATCTACGACTACGCAAACGGTGTGGCGTGCCTGGCGAACATTCGTGCGGGTGAGGATCTGCTTGGGATGCATGTGCTCGACCAGGCCTCAACGACCGCAGCGTCAACTTGACGGCGGACGAAGGTCAAGCAGCCAGAGATATCTCGCACTCCGCGACACCGGGCGGCGGTCGTCTGCTCTCGGCCATCTCGACTGCGATCGTGAAGCTGATGCGCGAGCACTACGGTCGAGGGCCGATCAAGGCCAAGACCTATGCGCTGGACGACATCGTCGTGTGTGTGCTGCGCGGCAGCGGATTCACGCCGCTGGAGCAAACGATGATGGACAGCGCGGATGAGGATCGCAGCGCGCGGGTCATGGCGATGCGCGAAGACTTCCAGCGCATGATGGCGGAGCGGTACAAGGTGTTGATCGAGCAGTTGACCGGTCGCAGGGTCCTCGCATTCCTCTCCCAGGCGCACGTCGAACCTGACATCACGCTTGAGGTGTTCTTCGTCGATCGACCGCTCGCTGGCTCCGGCGCCGTCGAAGTGCTCGACGACGACAAGATCGACCCGGCCTAACACCGTGCGTGCAGGTCACTCCTGGCCCTCCTATGGTCGGCGATCTCCGGGCCCGAGGACGAGCCCTACCTGCGCATGTTCAGGCGACTGCACGACACCACAGGAGAACCGGTCTGGCCTGGCTTTCGGCGCACCGCGACCACAGACTGGCTCGCACCTTCAATCACAGATCTCAGCGATTCACGATTGCCGTTCCAAAGCTCCTCGCAGGTGAGCAGACGACGAGCCGTCCGCGGACGAGAGCATCGAGCTCAACGAAACGATCCCCAACCACGCCGCCGCACACCGAGCCAACGTCCTCATGGCATTGCCGCCCGCGCTTGCGATCACCAAATTTCTCCGGCGCGGCACGCCGCAGATCGTCACAGGAAGACGTTGGCGCTGAGCCTCGTCCGCGATCGCGCTATCTCAGCGTGCGCCAGAGGTGCCCGGCCGCGTAGCTGCGGTATGGGCGCCAGTCGGCGGCGCGCTTCAGTGTGGCGCCGCCCGCGGGCGGTTGGGCCAACTCGTCGAGCATGCCGACGGCTCGTCGCAGGCCGATCTCCCACGCCGGGAACGCGTCGGGCCGACGGAGTTCGTAGAGGAGAAAGATCTGCGCTGTCCACGGGCCGATGCCGGGCAGCGCAGTAAGGCGTGCGATCACCGTCTCGTCCGGGGCTGTCTCGAGGTTGCCGAGGCGGAGGCTGCCCTCGTCGACCGCCCGCGCGAGGCCGAGGAGCGCGCGGCTCTTGGCCATCGACAAGCCCGTGGCGTGCAGTGACTCGACCGTGGTGGCTGCCATCGATGTGCCTTGGACAGAGCCGCCGAGCAGCTCGCGCAAACGCCCGAACACAGCGAGTGCGGAGCGCTCGGAGATGCTCTGTCCCACGATGTGAAAGACCAGCCCCTCGAACAGGTCGCCATCGTGCAGGGGCAGCTCGTGCGGACGTTGGTAGGGGTCGATTGGGCCGTGTGCTGCGGCGAGCGCTGCCATCGGCGGATCGGAGGCCAGCAGGTGATGGTGGGCGGCGTCTCGCTCGGCCGCGCGATCGTCACGCGGATCGGTCATGTGTCACCTACCAGGTGGGGTCGTCGACGTACGCGCGGGTCCAGACGGTGAGGTGCAGCATCACCGACTTCGTGAACGCCGAGTGCATTCGGTCGACCTGCTCGGGCGGTGCGCCTGTGACGGCTAGATATTCGCGGGCGGTGGCGATCACGACGGCGGTAAAGGCGAGCAGGTAGCGCATCGGGATGTGATCGAGTGAGTCGGCGTTGTCGGTCTTGGTCTTCTTGGCGGTGGTGTGCCGCAGCCCGATTTCGTGTTGATAGTTGAGCCAGTCCTGACCGAGCGGGCGGGTGCATGCGTCGATGATCCACCGGTCAAACCGCGGCTTTGACGCCGCTCCGTACTGCGGGTTCGGGGTCCCGTCGGGGTGCTGGGAGTAGGGCGCCATCCACGGAAGCTCGCCAAGGCGAGCGCGGTAGGCGCTGACCATCTCATCGGCTTGGTCGGCGAGGATCGCAGCGGCCTCACGCAGCGCGGCCTCGTCCTCGTCGGTGAGCCAGACCACCTCCTTGAGCCGTTCCAGGTCCTCCAGTGTCAGCGGCGACCGCGCGGCGCGAGCGGTACCGTACTCGTACCCGTGAATCTGTTCCGGGTGGTCGATCACGACCTCGGGAGTGGGGTTGTGGTAAGGCACCGCGGTTCCTTTCCTGGGGATCTGCTGGATCTGAATCAGATGTCGCGAGGAGGTCGGCGAGCCGGCCGGGGCGATCGGCCTCGATCGTCTGCTCGAGCCTGCCGACGATTTGGTCGCCAATGACGACGAGCGGGCAGGACGAGTAGCCGGTGCGCTCTCTCATCGCCTCGCGGTCGTCGTCCGTGACGACGTCGATCGTGGTGTACGCGTAGCCCCGGCCCTCGAGGAACGCGCACACCCGCTCACACAGCGGCGCGGCCGGCCGGGTGACGTAGACGGTCAGCGGACTCGCCATCACACCGTCTCCTCGGGGATCTCGAACTCCTCGATCGTGCGATCGGCGAGCAGCGGAACGAGCTGCCCGATGACGATCCGCTGGAAGTGCGCCGTCGCGCGGTGAGCGGCGACCGCTTCGTGGGAGGCGTAGCGCTCGAGCAGTACGTAGGAGCTGGGCTTGCGGAGGCTTCGGTAGGCGTCGAAGGCGAGGTTGCCGGGCTCGGTCCGCGCCGCGTCGACAAGCTGCTCAACGAGCGGCAGCACCTGGTTCTCCGTGCCCGGCTTCATGGTATGGCGGGCGATGAGCTGCACTTGTGGCATTCGTATCCCTCCGGAGCGGTCTGGGCTTACAAGCCCACTCTGGCCGATAAAGAACAGCTCGTGCAAGCCGTGATCGCGCGCCCGCGCCGAGTCAATGATGGGCCGCGACGACACCCCTCCCCGAGGATTGTTCGACAGCATCGACGCGCTCGAGTGCTGGGCGGAGAGCTACATCGCCAACCCCGCCGTCATCCGCGGTGGCTGCAGTTTTTGGATCGCTCGCCAGCGAAATCCGAGCCCAACCTACACGACGCCGTCGCCGACGGCTTCGCACGCTGGGGCGCAGAGTTTCGCGACGGCCTGAACACCACAATAACCAGCAGCCATGGGTCAACTGGCGGCGATCCCGCCGTCGATGGCGATCGTATCTATGGTCGAATGAATCCGGTTTCTTTGACCGTCTTGAGAACCTCGGTGGCGGTGAGTCCGTTGTCGAATGGACCGTTGGGGGCGATCGGCTTGTTCAGGAACAGCCCGATGGCGCCTGAGTGGCGTGCTTCGACGGTGACGATGCTCGCGGCCGTCAGAAGGAGCTTGGGGTCCTTGATGTTGGAAGCTTGCCCGAGAAAGGCATGCACGCCGGTGTTCTCGAGAACGTAGGCGGTCGAGGCGAACCTGGTGGGGTCGCCTGGGATGCCCATGAAGTCGAATTTCGGCTTCTTGATCGCCTTGCTGCCGAGCGCGGCTTTGAATAGCTTGACGTGTGCTCTTTCGTCTGCGGTGACCGTGTCCAGGAACGCCTTTAGTGCTGGGTCGGTGATTTTGGCGCTGCGGGTGGCCTCGTCGTAAAAGGAGCTCTCGAGGTACTCGAGTGTGAGTGCGTAGTTCATGATCGCGACGTCGCCCTTGCCGAATGACGCCGGAGGGCGACCCTTGGCCAGTGCGGTGTCGCTGATCAGTGTGCTCAGGATGGCGCCGGCGCCGAGCGCTGCTCCGCCTGTGATGGCGCCCTTTCGCAGGAATGTGAGGCGGGTGTCGCCGGCGAGTTCGGCTTGCGCTTCGCGGATCGCGCCGTCGGTATCGACGGCATCGAGGTTGACGTAGGCCAAGGGTGTGCTCCTTCTTGATCGTTCGGATGCGACAACATGACTGAGTGCATCCAGACCGCCCGAACGTTGCAAGCTGGATCACCCGGATTGGGGGTGGTGTGTCTCGCGTACAGTGCGCAACATGGACTGCGATGCGGTCAAGGCGACTGACTACGAACATCTCGAGCAGTTGCGGCAAGCAGACGAGACTGCGTTCCGAGAGCTGGTTGACCGCTTCGATCCTGGCCTGCGGCGAATGGCGTGCTTGTACGTCGACCCGTCGGTCGCTGACGATGTCGTCCAAGACACGTGGATCGTTGTCATCCGCGGGATTGACCGCTTCGAAGGACGTTCGACCCTGAGAACGTGGGTGTTCGGGATCCTGGTCAACATCGCCCGACGTCGCGCACAACGCGAGGGTCGGACAGTCCCGTTCGCCGCCCTTGCAAGCGTGGATGACGCTTGGGCAGGCACCGTCGAGCTCGCGCGTCTGCGCCATCCTGAGCTGGGTGAGGGATATTGGGCGGCACCGCCGACGTGGGCGCGCGACCCAGCCGACGCGGCGATCACCGCGGAGGAACGGGCGCTGGTGTTAGGTGCAATTGAGCGACTCACGCCGGCGCAACGCGAGGTCATAACCCTCCGCGATCTGGAGGGTTGGTCTGGGCCCGAGGTCAGCGAGGTGCTGGGAATCTCAAACGTCAACCAGCGAACCTTGCTGCACCGGGCGCGAGTCGCGTTGCGGCAAGCTCTCGAGGGATATTTCAATGGATGATCTAGACGCGACCCGCCAGGCGCTCGCCATCAGCTGCGCGGACGCGCTGGAGCTGATGACCGATCACCTCGAGGGCGCTCTGTCTGCGCCGGACGCCTCTCGGATGCGCGCACACCTCGAGAGCTGTCAAGCATGCTCGCTGTTCCTCGATCAGCTTCGAGCGACTATCAAGCTCGTTCACGACGCCGGCCCACCGCAGGAGTTCGCGGTTGATCCGCGGCGCCTGGAGTCGCTCATCGAGCTATTTCGCTCCGAGCGCGACAACTGATTTCTCGCCCCCCGGCCCGCTCCGTGGGAACCTCGAGCACGCCGGCCTGACCGGCGTGCTCGAATCGCGTTCGCTGTTCCTCCGACTGTCGTCGCCCGGCC
>DATNKY010000159.1:0-7355 GCA_035603155.1 Solirubrobacteraceae bacterium | reverse complement strand
CCTTGTTGGGGAACGTGGTCGCGGCGAACTCGGCGGGCGTGACGAGCTCGGAGAACGAGGCGGCGACGCGGCGCGGCGTCCCGACCAGATCGGGGGAGTCGACATTGGCGCCGATCGCTTCAAGCAGCGCGAGGGCAGCTCGCTCAGCGGCGGCGAGGTCGATCTTTGAGGCGTCGACGATGCGTCCCGGCGTGGGCGTGTCTCCCTCTCGCGGATCGCGACCTCCGGTGTTCACGGCGCTAGTCTTGCAACGTCGGGCTCGAGCCTGGGGCCGACTACCCGGCTGGCGCCACCGTTCGGTAACATCGAATTCGGGATCACATGGACTCTAGAGGGAGGCTTTATATGACGTGGATCAAGCCTAAGTTCGAGTTCGTCGACCTCTGCTCCGAGGTCACTTCCTACTCCTACCACCGGTAGGAGTCCGAAGCCCGACGTGGCCTCCGGCGGTTGCCCGGGGCCACGTCCAGCTTCGCGTGCCACGTGTACGTTCGTGTCCTTGGCTCGGCGGCCGGCGGGGGTTTCCCGCAGTGGAACTGCCATTGTGAGACATGCGAGGCTGCCCGGAGCGGCGTACGTGCACGACCCCGCACGCAGTCGTCGCTCGCGATCCGAGGGGGCGACGGGCCCTGGTTTCTCGTAAACGCGTCGCCCGACGCCCGTCAGCAGCTCGAGGGGCTCACGTCGGGACAGGTGGACGGGGTCCGTACGCCTCCGATCGCCGGCGTCCTTCTGACCGACGCGGAAATCGACCACACGGCGGGGCTCCTGCTCCTGCGAGAGTCCGCGACGGCAGTGCGCATATTCGGCGATGAAGGCGTCGAGCGAGCCCTGAGGCACGGGTATCCGGTGTTGCCGATCCTCGAGCGATATTGCGGGGCCGAGTGGCAGTCACTCCAAGCGGAGAGGCCGACGCCGCTTCCGGGGTCGAGTATCGAAGTCGAGGCGTTCCACGTGGGCGGCGATGCGCCGCGCTACATGAGCGCATCAGACGTGGAACTCGAGGCGAGCGGTTTCGTCTTCCGTGACTCCGTAGGTGGCGGCGTCGTCACCTACGTTCCGGGTCTCGCCCGTTTGGACGATGGCGTGCTCAGCCGGTTCGCCGCGAGCGATCTCGTACTCGTCGACGGCACGTTCTGGCGCGACGACGAGCTCGCCAGGCTCGGCATCTCGCAGCGAAGCGCGCACGACATGGGACACGTTCCACTATCGGGCCCGGACGGGACGCTCGAGGCATTGGCGCGACTGGAGCGACCGCGCAAGGCACTCGTCCACATCAACAACACCAACCCGATCCTGTTCGAGGACTCGCCCGAGCGTCACGCCGTCCTCCAGGCCGGCGTGGAGGTTGCATACGATGGCCTCGAGATCGAGCTATGACCGACAGCGCTACGAGACAGGCCGCCGCGCGCGGGCCGTCGTCGACTGGGTCCGGGCCGTCGTCGCCCGAGGACTTCATCGCTCGCCTGCGTGCGCAGGGCGGGCGCTACCACCATCTGCACCCGTTCCACCGACGAATGGATGCCGGTGAGCTGACGCGGGGGGAGCTGCAGCGCTGGGTCGCCAATCGCTTCTACTACCAGAAGTGCATCCCGTTGAAGGACGCGGCGATCCTGGCGAACTGCCCCGAGGTCGAGGTCCGGCGCGAGTGGGTACGGCGGATCATCGACCATGACGGCACGAACGCCGAAACCGGCGGGATCGAGTCATGGCTGCGGCTGGGCGAGGCGCTCGGCGTCTCGCGAGACGAACTGACGTCCGAGCAGCGCGTGCTCCCGGCCGTCCGCTACGCCGTCGACGCCTACGTGAACTTCGCGCGCCAGAAACCGTGGATCGAGGCGGTCGCGTCATCGCTCACCGAGCTGTTCGGGCCGGCCGCCATCCGCGTCCGACTCGATGCGCTGGAACGTCACTACGAGTGGATCGACCCCGCGGGGCTCGAGTACTTCCGCACGCGGATCGTGAAGGCGCCACGCGACGCGCAGCACGCACTCGAAATCGTCGTTGAGCGCTGTCGCAAACCCGAGCAGCAGGAGGCCGCGGTCGCGGCACTCCGCTTCAAGACCGAGATGCTGTGGGCGCAGCTCGACGCGATCGAACGCGGCGATACGCAGCCGGGGCCGGTCGCGTGACCCGTCCGCGTCTGGCCACCGGCGCTCGACTCTGGTACGACGACGTACGCGAGGAGCGTGTGCTGCTCGTCCCCGAGGGTGTCGTGCGGCTCAACGCGACGGCGGTTGAGGTGCTCGAGCTGTGCGACGGAGAACGCTCGCTCGACGACATCGTCGGCGCCCTCGCAGTGCGCTATGACGGCGCCGATCTGGGCGAAGACGTTCGAGAGCTGGTCGACGCAATGGCTCAGAAAGGACTCGTGGTGGATGCGGGAGCCTAGGCCGTCGACGCTGGTCGCCGAGCTTTCCTACCTGTGCCCGCTCCACTGCCCGTACTGCTCGAACCCAATTGAAATCGGGGCCGAGAAGTATCGCCGGGAGCTCGAGTCCGACCACTGGCTCCGCACGTTCCGGGAGGCCCGCGCGCTCGGCGTCCTACAGCTCGCGCTCACCGGCGGCGAGCCGATGCTGCGCCGCGATCTGGTGAGGCTGGTCCAGGGCGCGCGCGACGCCGGTCTCTATTCCTCGCTCATCACAGCGGGGACCCTGTTCACGCGCGCGCGGGCGAAGGCGCTGAAGTCAGCTGGGCTCGACCACGTGCAGATCTCGATCCAGAGTCCGAACCCGCAGGAGAACGACCGCATCGCGGGCAATCGATCGTTCGAGAAGAAGATCGCCGCCGCGCGCGTAGCGAAGGAGCTCGACTTTCCGCTGACGATCAACTGCGTCCTTCACCGGCAGAACCTCGACCGGATCGAAGAGCTGCTTGATCTAGCACTCGATCTCGGGGCGCAGCGGCTCGAGCTTGCGAACACGCAGTACTACGGCTGGGCGGTCGCAAACCAGGAGGCGCTGATGCCATCGTGGGAGCAGCTCCGGCGTGGGGAGGAGGCGGTCCAGCGTTTCCGTGAGCGGGTCGGACCCAAGGTGCACATCCTGTGGGTGCTCCCCGATTTCTATGAAGACCTGCCGAAGCCATGCATGGGTGGCTGGGGCCGGACGGCGATGGTGGTCGCTCCGAACGGCGACGTCCTGCCCTGCCAGGCGGCCGCGACGATCCCTGGGCTCGAGTTCGCCAACGTCCGCGAGCATCCGCTTGATTGGATCTGGCGCGAGTCCGACGCGTTCGCGCGATTTCGCGGGACGGACTGGATGCAAGAGCCGTGTCGCACGTGCCCGCTCGGACGACAGGAGGTCGATTGGGGCGGCTGTCGGTGCCAGGCACTGCGACTCACCGGCGATGCTGCGGCCGCGGATCCGGTCTGCCGGTTCTCGGCCGATCATGATCGCGTCATCGAAGCACGCGAGTCGGCACGGACGAACGACTTCGTCTATCGCGCGACGAAGCGGCCCACGCGCGTCTGAGCTGCTCCAGAGTCCGTTGGTGATTCCCGCAGTCGCATCGACAGTGCGGCGGGGCCGCGGATATCGCTTGGTATGTTGGCGCCATGGCTGAGCAGCAACTCGTGCGGTGCCGGCGGTGCACTTACATGTTCGATCCCGCCGCGGGGTCCTGCCCGGTTTGCGGCGCGAAGGAGGAGGACTTCAAGTCCTCAGGAGAACGTCCTCGTCGACCGGCGGTTTTCGCGCGGCTCAGCTCGTACTCGCACATTGTGGCCCGCCTGCAGTGGGATGCCACGGCGATCAACCTCGCGCCTGATGCCCGCGCGTGGCCTGAGTTGCCAACCGAGCGCCGCCGGCGCCTGACCACGCTCCTCTCCGGTTTCTGCGTCGCCGAGGTCGCCGTATCCGAGCACCTCACGCCGTTCGCCGAAGCGACTGATGACACCTTGGAGGCCTGGGTCTTCTTCCTGCAGCGCCGCGACGAGGAGCGCCACGCGCAGCTGTTCGACCGCGTCGCTGCCGAGGTGCTCGGGATGCCCGGAGCCACCCCTGCGCAGCGGCGCGCCGCCGCCCGGGCCAACGTCCCCGCCGGCGTGCTCGAGCTCTTCGAGGTGCGGCTGCCCGCCCTGGCCGCCGAGCTCGCGGCGGGCCGCACCGGCCTCGAGGACGGCGTCGGCCTCTACCACATGGTGCTCGAGGGGATCGTCTTCGCCGCCGGGCAGCGCGCCCTGCTCGATGAGCTGGCCGACGGCGCCCTGCCCGGCGTGTGCGAGGGAGTTAGGCGGGTCGACCTCGACGAGCGCTGGCACGTCGGCTTCGGCCTGCGGTGCCTGATCGAGGCCCAGCCCTCCCCAGAGCTGATCCACGACGTGCTGGCCGGGGCAAAGAGCGCCGCCGCGGCATGGGGCGACGCCGTCCCCGCCGCCACGCGCGAGCACGCCCTGCAGATGTGTGCCCGGCGACTGGCGATTGCCAGACTCACCGAGGCGCGCGCGGCGGCGTAGGCCGGTTAGGGTTGATGTTTCGTGCGCTTATAGAGCAAGGGAGCGGTGTGTATGGCGTTGAATGAGTACGAGCCCGGGACCGCGTTCAGCGGAGTGATAGGGCGGACGGTCGAGGAGTCGACGCCGGCCTGGCCTCGGCCGTTGCGGGCCGAGCCGGGCGCGCCGAACGTCGTGATCATCGTTCTCGACGACACCGGCTTTGGGCAGCTCGGCTGTTACGGCAGTCCAATCGCGACGCCGAACATCGATCGCCTCGCGAACGGGGGGCTGCGCTACAACCGGATGCACACGACGGCGCTGTGCTCGCCGTCGCGCTCGTGCGTGATCACGGGCCGCAACCATCACGCAAACGCGACGGCCGCGATCAACGAGCTCGCGACCGGCTATCCGGGTTACAACGGGCAGATCCCGTTCGAGAACGCGTTCCTCTCGGAGATGCTGCAGCAGCACGGCTACAGCACGTACTTGGTCGGCAAGTATCACCTGATGCCGTCGGAATACGAGTCGGCGGCTGGCCCGTTTGACCGCTGGCCGCTGGGCCGCGGCTTCGAGCGCTTCTATGGGTTTCTCGGTGGCGACACGAGCCAATGGACGCCGGATCTGATCTATGACAATCATCAGGTCGAGCCGCCTCGCTCCCCCGAGGAGGGCTATCACCTGACCGAGGACCTGGCGGACAAGGCGATCGAGTTCATCGCCGACGCCAAACAGGTCGCGCCGCACAAACCGTTCTACCTGCACTTCTGTCCGGGAGCGACGCACGCTCCACACCACGTCCCGAAGGAGTGGGCAGATCGCTACAAGGGTCAGTTCGACGACGGCTGGGACGCGTACCGCGACCGGGTGTTCGCGAGTCAGAAGGAGCTGGGCGTGGTGCCGGCCGACGCGGAGCTCTCCCGCCATGACCCGGATGTTCCGGAGTGGGATTCGCTGTCGCCAGATGCGCGCCGGCTGGCGTGCCGCCTGATGGAGGTGTTCGCGGGGTTTTTGTCGCACACCGATCATCACATCGGTCGGCTGGTCGCGTTCCTCGAAGAGATCGGGGAGCTCGAGAACACGATCGTGATGCTCGTCTCCGACAACGGTGCGAGCGCCGAGGGCGGGCCGACCGGGACCACGAACGAGCTGCAGTTCTTCAACAACGCCCCGGAGCCGCTGCAGGACAGCGTCAACGCAATCGATGAGCTAGGCGGCCCGACGACGTTTAACCACTACCCGTGGGGGTGGACGTGGGCAGGGAACACGCCATTTCGGCGTTGGAAGCGCGAGACCTATCGCGGCGGGGCGTGCGACCCGTTCCTCGTGCACTGGCCAAAGGGGATCACAGCCAAAGGTGAGGTGCGCTCCCAATACGCGCACGTCATCGACATCGTGCCGACCGTCCTGGATGTGCTCGGGCTCGATCCGCCGGCGACGATCAGAGGCGTCACGCAGTCACCGATCCACGGCGTCAGCTTCGCTCACACCTTCGACGATTCCGCCGCGGCGACCCGGCACGGGACGCAGTACTTCGAGATGTTCGGTCACCGCGCGATCGACCACGATGGCTGGCGCGCCGTGTGCCCCTGGCCCGGCCCGTCGTTCAACGAGGCCGGCAAGCCATTCGGGACCCCAATCACCCGCGAGACGCTCGCTGAGCTCGACGCGCACGGGTGGGAGCTCTACCACGTCGCCGAGGATCCAGCCGAGAACCACGACCTCGCCGCCGAGCATCGCGACAAGCTGATCGAGATGATCGCGACGTGGTACGTCCAGGCCGGCAAGTACGACGTGCTCCCGATCGACGGCAGCGCCGTGGAGCGGCTGATGACCGAACGCCCGCAGATCGCCGAGCCCCGAGACCAGTACACCTACCGTCCGGGCACCCAGACCGTGCCGTACTTCGTCGGCCCGAAGGTGCTCAACCGCCCGCACAGCATCACCGCCGACGCGGAGATCCCCACCAACGGCGCCGAGGGTGTGCTGCTCTGCCAAGGCTCAGCGGTCGGCGGCTGGTCGCTCTATATGCTCGACAATCGGCTGCACTACGCGCACAACTACGTGCGCCGAGCGATGTACCGCGTCTCCTCACCCGACCCCATACCGGAGGGTCGCCACGAGCTCCGCTTCGAGTTCGAACCCACCGGAGCTCCGGACTTCCCCAACGGAAAGGGCGCCCCCGGCCGCGCTCAGCTCTACATCGACGGCACGCTCGTGGCCGAAACCGACATACCGGTGACCACCCCGGTTGCACTCAACCCCGGCGGCCTGACCTGCGGCGCCAACCCAGGCTCACCCATCACCCCCGACTACAAGGCCCCCTTCCGCTTCACGGGCAAGCTCCACACCGTCACCATTGACCTCAGCGGCGAACTGATCAAGGACAGCGAAGCGGAGATGCGCGTCGCGATGGGCCGACAATGAAGCGACTCCCCCGAGGGCGGAAGCGAGAGCCACGTCCAGGGTGAGCACAAGCTTGCCTGGACGTCGCTGAGGGTGCGATCCGGCATACGGCTAACGGTGGATGCGACGACGCTCTGCTCGTGACCTGCGCCGTGAGCCGGCGCTGTCCGCCTGCGAGCCGATCCGGGTTCGGGCGGCGACTCGACGCCGGCGCGCTTACGGGAATTGATAACGCGAGCGCAATCAACGCCGCCGAGTTGCGCTGGGCAAGTCTGATAAGGATTCAGTCATGATCGGCCGCCAGGCAGGAGCACACCTTGCACTGCTTGTCGTTGGCGCGCTGGCGGCAATGTTGGCCGTGGCATCGCCGGCGGCGGCTGACCGCGCGTTCTCGACGCGGTTCAGTACCAACGACACGGGAAACATCGCCGTGGTGGCGAACACGTTGGAGACCTGTCCGACGGTGGCGACGACGTGTGCTGCGGCGCGCGCGGCCGTGCCGATCGCGAGCGGC
>DATNKY010000179.1:0-6061 GCA_035603155.1 Solirubrobacteraceae bacterium | reverse complement strand
GATCGCACTGTTGATGTCCGGACCGCGTCCCGCCAGCGCCTGGCCAAACCCGATCGTCGAGGCCGCGACGCCGACGCGGGTAGCCGGCGTGAACATCGAGAGGACCTGGTCGAAGTCGACGGTGGTTCCCGACTGGCTCATCGGCACGGTGGCGCCGTTCGGGAACCCGCGCGGCGAATTGCCGGGCGTGATCTGGAGGTATTTGAGTCCGATCGCCCCCTTCAGCCGGACCGTGAACCGGGAGTTGACCGGCAACGGCTTGACGCTCTGATACATGCTCAGGTTCAGCTCCGCGATCGCGCGCCCGCTTGGGAGCCGCTCGGGGGTCACGCTCGAGACGACGCCGACCAGCGCCCCACCGACCCGCACGTCCGTGCCGTGGGTGAGCTCGCTCGCGTTGGCGATCTGGACGTGCAGGCGGTAGCGAGGCACGAACGGCAGGCCGTTGGTCGCGTTGTAGGCGAGCGTCACGGCGACGATCGTCACGAGCACGGTCAGCGCGCCGATCAGGATCGGGCTGCTGGTGATGCCCGAGGCGGGGCTGCGGCGCCTCATGGGCGGCCCCCGATGAGGTAGCCGAGCAGGCCCTTGAGGTCGCGCGACCGCGACGAGTTCGCGTGGCGCACGGCCTGCGAGACGATCCCGCCCTCCGTGCCGCCCGCGCCGCCCGCGCCGCCCGCCGCGTCGGCTTGCCCGTCGGAGTTTGTCGTCGCCGACCCGCCGGCGGCCGGGTCAGGCCCGCTCGTCACCGAGGCGCCGCCCGTCGGCCCGTCACGCTTGGCCGACGCCGGGGCGCCGAAGATGCGCCCCGCGAGCTTGGACGACGGTGGCGCGAGCGCGGCTGTCCCTGCAGCCGATGCCGTCCTCGCGCTGTCCGTCGAGACGCTCGCGGCGGCAGCGGACGCGGCGCTGAAGTTCGCCGAGCAGCCCAGTACCGGGCGGACCACGTAGCTCGTACAGCTCGACACGAGCGGTTCGTCGCGCACGTAGTGGCCGAGGCTGTCGAAGCCGTTGCCGGCCACCGCGCCGTTGAACAGGACCCCCATCAGCTGCTGGATCCCGCCCGTGTTCTCGAGGCTCGCCAACAGCCGGTCGAGCGACTTGGCGGTCGGCTTGGCGGCGGTGCCGAGCTTGTCGAGCCGCTGGGCGAGCGGCATCGACGCGAGCAGCGCCGGCTGCGACTGCGCCGACGCGTTGCCGAGGTCGATCAGCGCCGTGCGCGCCTTCTGCGCGAACGGAGTCAGGTTCGCGAACTGCTGGCCGAGGGCAGAAGCGCTCTTGCCGAGCGTCGTCATCAGCGGCGTCCCCTGATCGGCGAGCACGCTGAGGTCGGCCAGCAGCGGTTTGAGCTGACGCAGATAGGTCGGGAACAGATGGAACGTCTTGGAGATGTCCGCCGCCCGCTGCGCGCTCGCGACCGAGGTCGCGTTCGCCTGCGTGACGAAGGTCGAGATCTGATGGCGCTCGCGCGCCAGGGGCGCCAGCACGGTGTCGGAGTCGGTCGCGAGCTGGGCCAGCTGGCGGTTCTGGCGCGCGAGAATCTGGATCACCTTGTCGGTGTCGCCGAGCGCCGGGTTCGCCCGGTGGATCACCGCGTTGAGGTCGGAGCCCCGCGCCGCGAGGCCGGTGCCGAGCTCATCGATGATCACGCCGAGCGACTGGCGAACCGGCTCCTGGGAGATGTTCTGGACGATGTCGGTGTCGATCGGCGAGCTCGTGCGCGTGACCGGGAGGTAGTGGCTGCCTGTCCCGTGTCCCTTCTTGATCAGCGGCAGCGCGGGCGCGCTCGAGGTCCCCGGCTGGCAGTCGACGTACTCCTCGCCGATCAACGACTGGGGGCGGATCGCGCAGTGCGCGTTGGTGTGAAACGGCGTGAAATCGGGGTTGTTAATCGAGATCGTGACCTCGGCGCGCTTGCCCGAGGTCACGCCGAGTGACTGGATGCTGCCGACATTCGCACCGGCGATCCGTACGTCCTCCCCTTGCACCGCGAACGACGCGTCGTCGAAGATCGCCCGCACCAGATATGTCTTGTGGGTCGGACTAGACGCGCCGGTCGCGACCACGAACGCGACCGCGATCGCGCTCAGCACGGCCGCTATCTTCGCGATCCGCCTCATGGTCCGGGCGGTACCTGGCTCGTGACGCAGCCCGGCACCTGCTGTGGCGCGGAACCGTCGGGCGTGGGCTGCACGGCGCTCCCCGGGCAGCGGTTGCGGGCCACATGGAGACCCTGGTAGCGCTGCGACGGGAACTGCATCGTCAGCTGATTGGCGTTGTTGAGCGTGAACGCGAACAGCGACGGCTGAGTGCGGACGTAGTGGCCGTTGGCGTCGTAGTAGGCCCCCGCCTGACCGAGATTGGTCAGCGCGCCGGCCACGTCCGGGGTGTAGTTGCGCAGGTAGTCGAGCTGCGGCTGGGAGTCGTTGAGCTCCTGCACCAGCCGCGGGAACGCGGCGGCCCCGATCCGCGCCAGCGACGGCGTCTCGAGCGCCAACTGGGTCAGGTCGCCGGTCCCCGTCGGGTTGTGGATCAGCGCGTTGAGCTCGGCGATCGTCGGGATCGAGACGTTGACCAGCGTGTGGAGCTTGGACGCGAACTCGGGCAGCTGGCGGACCGCGGGCTTGGATGCGGCGACGAGCGGATTGAGGACGTTGAGCGTCGTCTGTAGGCCCCTGAACGTGTGCGTCGCCCTGGTCAGCGTCGGCGGCAGCAGCGTCAGCGCCTGTTCGAGCGCCACGCTCTGGCGCGCGATCGCGCCGGTGGCGGTGCTCGTGTTCGAGATCAGCTGCGTGAGCTGGTCACTGCGTGAGGCAAGGGCCTGCATTGCCTTGGCCCCGTTGGTGAGCAGCCCGTCGAACGTCGGCGCGTCGCGAGTCAGCTCAGCCGTCACCTGGCTGGTGCTCTGCAGGCCGGGCGCGAGGTATTCGAGCGCACGATTAGCGAGCAGGCCCTTGTTCTGCAGCGATGCGGCCTCGCCGCGGATCACCTGTTTGAGCCCGAGCCGGGTGAGCGGATCGAGCGTGTCGAAGAGCTCGTCGAGGTTGACCATCGAGGTCGTGTGGGCCTGGGTGATCACGCCCCCGTCCTCGATCGGCGGGGCGCTTTTCGGGCCAGGCTCGAGCGCGACGTACTTGCTCGCGATCCCCGACAGTGAATCCTCGTGAATCAGCGCGTTCGTTCCTTCGTGCATCGCGCCGGCGTCGGAGTTCACCGAGATTTCAACGTCCGCCGCACCGGATGGAGTCAGGCCGATCGACTTGACCGTGCCTACCTTGTTCGGGCCGATCATCACCAGGTCGCCGGTGACCAGCCCGCTCGCGTCCTGGAATTCGGCGTGCAGCGTGTAGCTGGAGCCGTTTTCGAGCACGATCAGCGCGATGACGACGATCGCCGCGAACAGTGCCAGCACGGCCACCCCGCGGGTCGCCACGCTAACCCTGTCGGGCCGTGTCCGGCTGGCCAGTTGAGACCCTGATCCCTGGTCTCCATTAGTGCTGCCGTTGGCGCTGATTTCCTTCTCCTCCTCTAATTTCGCGCCATCCCCAACAAAGGCGGGGCATGATCCTGCCAGAGCGGGAGGCTGTGCGCCAATCGGAACCGTCGCACATCAGCGCCGAGCCGACGCCGGTCCGCGGACGTACCACCACCGGCCCGCTAAGTTGTTCACGCCCCGTCTGTCCGGATTCGCGAATTTAGCCGCGGAGCAGGGAGATCGTGGGCGCCGTGACGCGCCCGGGCCCCGCTGCGCTCAGGCCTGTGAGATCGCCGCTGCGGGAGCGGCGCGGCCGGCGGCGGGCCGGCGGCGGTTGGCGGTCGGGACCATCAGCGCGGCCCCGATTCCGCCGCTCAGATCGCCGAGTCCGGCGACCCGTACGGCCGGCGGTCGATCATCGTTGAAGAGGTGGGGGTGCATCGCAGTCGAGATCCGCTCGGCCATCGGCGCCCCGAACCGGACCCCGAGGCCGCCACCGATGATCACCGCCTCGACGTCGAGCAGGTTGACGGCCGACGCGATCCCGGCGCCGAGCGCCTCGACGGCTCGGTCGATCAGCTCCGTCGCGAGCTGATCGTCTTCGTCGATCGCCCGCGCCCAGATCGAACTCGTCAGCCGCGTGCGGCCATGGTGCTTCATCAGCTTGAACAGGTTGGTCTTGGCGCCCTTCTCGACCTCGCGCCGAGCGCGCGCCTCCATCGCGGCGCGACCCGAGTAGGCCTCCATGCAGCCGCGGCGCCCGCACGGGCAGTGCGCGCCGTCGCGCCTGACCACCATGTGGCCGATCTCGCCGGCGCCGCCGCGTCCGAGCCAGGGCTTGCCGTTGAGGATCAGCCCGCCGCCGACGCCCGTACCCCAGAAGACCCCGAGCAACGACTTATACGGCTTGCCCGCGCCGAGCTTGAACTCGGCCTGGGTGGCTACCTGGACATCGTTGCCCACGACGACGGGTGTTCCGAGCGCGTCCGACAGCGCCTGGCCAAGCTCGAACGGCTCGATCCAGTTGGGCAGGTTGCGCGCGTTGGCGACGACGCCCGTTTCCTCGTCTACGTCACCAGGGGATCCAACCCCGACGCCCCGCAACGAGTCTGATTTGACCCCGGCCTCCTTGGCGGCGCCGCGGAGCGCCTCGGCCATCTGCTCGGCGACGTCGGCCGGGCCGCCGTCAGTTGGCGTCGGTTCGCGCGCCTGGCCAAGGACCTGGTTGCGGCTGTCGACCACAATCGCGTCGATCTTGGTTCCACCGAGATCGATCCCTCCGCGCAGTCTTTTCGCCGGATGCGTGCCTTCCATTCTCCGCTCAGGCTACCTCAGCGAGAGGCGTTTCAAGCAGGCCGGCCGCTAGCCCCAGGATTCCCGGTAGGACTCCTGCTCGGCCGTCGGCTCGTCGATCGCGACGCCGAGCGCCTCGAGCTTCAGCCTCCCTACCTCGCGGTCGATCGCCGCCGGCACCGGGTGCACACCCGGCTCGAACTCGCCTCGGCGCCGGACGAGCTCCTCGACGGCCAGCGCCTGGAGCGCGAACGAGACGTCCATCACGGCGGCCGGATGGCCCTCGGCCGCGGCCAGGTTCACCACCCGCCCGCGGGCGAGCAGGTTCAGCCGGCGGCCGTCCGCGAGCGTGTACTCGTCGACCAGCCGCTTGACCTCGCGCACTCCGCCGGTCGCGAGCGCGCGCAGCTCCTCGAGGTCGATCTCGACGTCGAAGTGTCCGGCGTTGGCGAGCACCGCGCCGTCCTTCATCCGCTCGAAGTGCTCGCCGCGGAGCACCCGGCGCGAGCCGGTCACGGTCACGAACACGTCCCCGCGCTCAGCGGCCTGCAGCGACGGCATCACCTCGTAGCCCGCCATCCGCGCCTCGAGCGCGCGCAGCGGATCGACCTCGCAGACGATCACGGCCGCACCGGCGCCGCGCGAGCGCTCGGCGACGCCCATCCCGGCCCACCCGTACCCGACGACGACGATCGTGTTGCCCGCCAGCAGGACGCCGGACGCACGAACGATCCCGTCGAGCGCCGACTGCCCGGTGCCATGGCGATCGTTGAGCGCGCGCTCGGTCCGCGCCTCGTTGACGGCGAGCACCGGGCACCGGAGCTTGCCCTCCTCGTCGAGGCGCCGCAGGCGCACCAACCCGGTGGTCGTCTCCTCCGTGCCGCCGATCAGCCCTTCCACGAGCTCGCCGCCCTTGGCGTGAGCGGTCACGAGCAGGTCGGCGCCGTCATCGAGTGTGATCTGGGGCCGACCGTCGAGCAGGGCGACGACGTGGGCTACGTAGCTATCGAGGTCCTCGCCGCGCAGCGCCCGAACCTCGACGCCGTCATCGACCACGAGCGCCGCCGCGACGTCGTCCTGGGTCGAGAGCGGGTTCGCCGAGCACAGGGCGACGTCCGCGCCTCCGGCCTGGAGGGCGCGGGCGAGGTTGGCCGTCTCGGCGGTGACGTGAAGGCACGCCGCGACCCGCACCCCGGCGAGCGGGCGCTCGCGCCCGAAGCGCTCACGGATCTGGCGCAGGACCGGCATCTGGGCATCCGCCCACTCGATCCGCGCCACGCCCGTGGGGGCGAG
>DATNKY010000310.1:0-2185 GCA_035603155.1 Solirubrobacteraceae bacterium | reverse complement strand
CACGAGCGCCGGCGCCTCGGGCGAGGCGTCGATCCCGAGCTCGCGGCGCAACTGCAACGACCGCCGCGCCTCGGGCGTGTCCGGCAGATCGGCCACCGAGCTCGACAACAGCTCCTCGGCGCTCCCACCGGTTGCGGCGACCGCCTCGCAGACCTCCGCCTGGCGCGCGATCAGCGCCTTGCGCGTGAACAGCTCCCGCAGAGCGTGCAGCTCGTCGTCGTCGGTCTCGCCGGGAAACGCGCCCGTGAACCCCTGCCCGCGGGCGAGCGCATCGTTGATCTCGTCACCGGTGTAATGGTCTTCTAGGCGCACGTCGACTTCGTGCACGCCCGACAGCCGGCGCACCGCCCTGCTCGCGTCGGCCGCCATCAGAAACGCGAAGTTCGGCGCGCACTGCGGTGTTGGGAGCCGGAGCAGGACCTCGACATCCCCGTCGGCGGTCACATCGCACGAAGTCACGAACCGCAACGCGGTGATCGGTTCGTCGAGCTCCGGGTCATAGACCGTCGCCAGCGCGTCGAGGACCTGCTCGCGTAGTCCGCTGCCGGCCTCCGCCGTGTGGGAGGCCGCTGCTCTCATGCCGACTCGACCAGCTGTGCGTCCTCCTTGTCGCCGGGCGTACCCTCGTCAGCCGGTAGCTGATACTCGGCCGGAACGTCGATCCCGTACAGCTTGGCGGCGTTGAGCCCGAGGATCTTGCGCCGCGTGGCGTCGGTCACCCGCGGGTAGTCCGAGTATTCCTCGTCGGGGTAATCCCAGTTCAGGAGTCCCTCGATCTGCCACTTCGGCTCCCAGATCGCGTAGTCAGAGCCGAACAGCATCTTGTCCTCTCCGACCCAGAACAGCAGCTCGCCCATCACCTTGGCGAAGAACCGGGGCCGCGCGTACATCAGGCCGCCGGTCGCCACCGCCAGGCCGGCGTAGACGTTGGGCTCCTGCGTCGCCATGAAGCAGAAGTCCTCGATCCGGGGCAGGCCCACGTGCTCGACGATGAAGTTGAGCTCGGGGTTGCTTGTGGCGGCGATGTCGACGTCCTTGACATCGAACGCGTCCTTGTCCAGGGGCCAGATCGTCGGGCCCTTGTGGACGTGGATGTTCGTGATCCCGAGCTCCTTGCACTTCTCGAAGAAGGGCTTGCACTCCTCGTCGGCGAGCGTCCACCCGCGCGAGCCCTTGTACCACTCCGCCGTATACAGCTTGACGCCCTGGAGGTTGTACTTCTTGGCGTCATCCTCGAGCTCCTTGAGCCCCGCCTCACCCTCGCGGGGATCCCAGCGCCCATTGACGATCAGCTTGCCGGGGTACTTCTCGGCCATCTTCGCGTTCTCGGCGGCGGTGTTGAAGCCGTTCTTGTACCACTCTTTCAGGTACGTCGACTGGAAGATCCCGTGGTCGACGCCGCCGTCCTGGAACACGTCCTTGACGAAGTCGTCCTCGGAGTACTTCTGGAACTTCTCCAGCGGCCAGTGGGTCTCGGGTGGGCCGAGACCCATGTAGGCGTGGAAACACTCGATCCAGCCCTTGGCATACTGCTCGGCGCCCGGCACCCAGTTGGCTGGACTGGCGTCCCAGAAGTGGCAGTGACCGTCGACGATGAAGTACTTGTCACCGTTGTGTTCGTACATCTGAGGCTCCCTCCCGGCTAGCTGACGGTGTGCAGGTCGAAGTCAATGTACTCCGCCGCGTCCTCCGGGTTGGCGAACATGATGATCCTGTCATCGAGCACGACCATCCGCCCGTAGTGGGTGGACATGATCTCCTCGAAATCGTCGTTGCCGAAGTCATCCCAACCCAGCGCCTCGGCGCAATCGGCGTAGCTGACCTCGAACTTGTGGTCGCCGTCGACCCGGATCATCGACGGGAGCTCCTCGACGGTGACGCCCGGCACGCCGCGCATCACCTGCGCGACGGTGTAGCCGACCTGATTGTTCATCAGCGTCACGCCGGCGCGGTTCGAGGATGTGCGGTTGACCGGGAAGCGGTCGTCGGTGGTGCTCATCAGTCGAGATCCTTTCGGTTGAGGTTGAGCTCGGCGACTACGTCGTCGAAGCGCCGCTTGGAGTGCTCGAAGGAATCCTCGAAGCGGATCACCTTCTCGCCCGGCTGTGACCAGATCGGCTGCAGCGCGCGGGCCGCGGCGACGCTCTGCGGCGTCCACGTGTCAAGCCATGACTGCATCGTCGCG
>DATNKY010000309.1:0-4389 GCA_035603155.1 Solirubrobacteraceae bacterium | reverse complement strand
CGGGGCGCGGACGGCCTGAGCAGACGACGACGAGCGCGTCCGGCCGACTGGTGACGAACACATCGAGGACGTCAGGGAAGGTGAATAGCTCACTACGTACAGCATCGACCCTGTCGCGACCGTTTGAGACATGAATCTGGTGAGTCTGCACGGGATCCTTCCGAGTGGGGTCTGGTACCTACTATGCAGCATAGTACTGCGGCTAAGCGGACGCGTAGGTCCTCCGCGGATCGCCCAGCGTGGACCCTCGGCCACTGCAGCCGGACTCTGCGTCCGAGGGCGAAGGCAGCCCATCTCCTCTGGCAATCGAGGCAAGACGAGCGCCCCTGGGCGCGTCGCGACTAGTGGGTCCGCTCTTCGGTCCTGTCGAGCAGCTATCGTACGTCGTAGATGAAAACGCGCCCAACAAAACGGTCTCGGGCTGCCGCTGTGCCGCCGCCCCTCCACGAACTCGAGTCCGAGGTGATGGAGCAGCTCTGGAGAAGCGGGGAAGCTTCGGTTCGCTCCGTAATGGACGCACTCAACAAGCGCTCGCGCAAAGAGCGCGCCTACACGACGTACATGACGATCATGGCGCGCCTGCACAAGAAGGGCATGCTGCTGCGCCGGCGGGAGGGCAAGACCGACTTCTACGCGCCAGTCTACGAGCGCGACGAGTACATGGCCCTGAGGGCACAGGCCGGGGTCGAAGATCTCGTCGCCCAATACGGGGACGTCGCGCTCAGCAACTTCGCCCAGCAGATGGCGAGCCTCGACCCGGCCCGGCGACGAGCGCTACAACGCCTCGCGCGCAAGCCCTAAGCCGTCCCACCTAACCCCCCAGGACGGCCGTCGGCGAGACGCCGCAAGGGTTGCACTCCGTGGCCGAACGATCAGATCGGATCCTGCGATCCGATCATCACGGTACGCTCGATCGGTAGGCCGAAGTGCTCGATCGGGCTGGCGGCGTTGCGCGCCATCATGATGAAGAGCTGCTTGCGCCACGGACGCATTCCGGGAGCGTCGGTCTTGATGATCCTGGTATCCGAAACGAGGTACGAGGCATGCTCGAGGTCCAGGTTGCGCTCCAATAGGCCTCGCTTGCGGGCAATGGCCAGCGCTTCGGGCACGTTCTGGCGCTCCCGGTATCCCACCCGGACGATCACGTGGACGATCTTGAACAAGCCGTGACCGAGCCACCTGACGGCGAACCGGTCCGGGGTCTCCACGCGCGGGATCCCAACCGCGTCGAGCGAGACGATCAGGACCCTCTCGTGGAGGATGTGGTTGTGTTCGACCTCGGCGCGGAGTGCGAGCGGCGTGGTTTCCTTGCCGCGATTGAGGAAGATAGCGGTGCCCGGCACCCTGCGGATCGGCGGCTCTCTCGTGCGTAGGCTCTCGAGAAAAGCCTCGACCGACTCCGCCTGCTCGGTGCGGTTCTCGGCAAGGATCTCTCGGCCTTTCCGCCAGGTGATCATCGCGACGGCGATCACCAGGCCAACGCCCAGCGGGAGCCACGCGCCGTGCTCGATCTTCGCGACATTCGAGCTGAAGAACGCGGCTTCGACGGTCAGAAACAGCGCGCCGAGGCCCCCGAGCTTCAATTTTGGGGTGTGCCAAAGCGATCGCGCGACGGCGATGAACAGCGTCGTGTTGAGGATGAACGTGCCTGTCACCGCCACACCGTAGATGTCCGCGAGTTTTGCCGAGTGCTGGAAACCGAGCACGAGCGCCACGACGCCGATACACAGCGCCCAATTGATTAGCGGGACGTAGATCTGTCCCTCGAGATTCGAGGTGTGGACGATCTTCAGGCCAGGGAGCAGGCCGAGCTGTACGGCCTGCTTGGCGACCGAGAACGCTCCCGTGATCACGGCCTGGGAGGCAATGATCGTCGCCACCGTGGCCAGCACGACCATCGCAATTCGCCCGCCGGTGGGCACCAGCAGGTAGAACGGATTCGCGATCGTCTTCGGATGCGCAAGGATCAGTGCGCCTTGGCCGAGGTAGGAGAGAAGCACTGCCGGCAGGACGATCGCGAACCACGTAAAGCGGATCGGTGCTGCCCCGAAGTGGCCGCGGTCAGCGTAAAGGGCCTCCGCGCCGGTGACCGCGAGCACCACACCGCCCAGCGTGAGGAAAGCAGCGACACCGTGAGCGACCATAAACCGCACGGCCCAGACGGGCGAGAGCCCCTGAAGCACGCCGGGATGCTCGAGCACCTCGCGGCCGCCGAGAATCCCAATCGCGAGAAACCACACCAGGATCACCGGCCCAAAGAGCGACCCGACCGCGCCCGTGCCGTAGCGTTGGAGCGCAAACAACCCGATCAAAATCCCGACCGAGATCGGGACCACGAGATGCGCGAGGCTCGGGGTCGCGACGTTCAGTCCTTCCACAGCGGACAGGACCGAGATCGCGGGCGTGATCATCCCGTCGCCGAAGAACAACCCCGCGCCAAAGATGCCGAGCGTCACGAGCACGGCTGCGTGAGCCACCTTGCGGCGGCGGATCAGCGCCGTCAGCGCCATGATCCCGCCATCGCCGCGGTTGTGAGCACGCATGATGAAGCCGGCGTACTTGATCGAGACGACGATGATCAGAGCCCAGAAGATGAGCGAGACTACGCCGTACACTCCCGGGAGCGTCGTCTGCGCGGCGCTGCGGTGGCCGGTGAAGATAACCTGTTCGGTGTACAGAGGGCTCGTGCCGATGTCCCCGTACACGATCCCGAGCGCGCCTAGCGCCAGCACCGCGCGGCTCGCGTTAGCGACAACGTCGCGCCCGTCGTCTTCCGCCGCTTGCAAGGCCGCGGACGGATGCGCGTCCTCCCGCACGGGCGCCCGAGGCACCGACCACTGCCCGACCTTGTGCGCTGACTCGTTCAAGCTGCGCCCCGCCGCTGTTTTCGCGGCCCGGTCCTCGTAAACGTCCTCGTCGACCTTGTGCGCCGCCTCGTACAGACTCCTTTTCCCAGCGATCGGAGTCACTGAAGGACCTCCTCGCCGGCCGACAGCGCCGGGTGCCCGCGCCGAGCCGACTTCTCCAGGCGACAGTCGTCGTGGACATTGCGGAGGTTGACCACTGTCACGTCTGACGCGCGGCCGGACATGTGTTCGGCTAATGACACCCCGACGCAGCATCGCGCTGAGGAGGTGTTCGTGGTCAAAGGCGACTCATCTCGGGCCATCTACTACGTAGCCTAGCAGTGCGATTGGCGGTACAGACCGTCGCCGCCGTGGGCACGCAGTTCGTGGCTAGGTGTGTTTGCGAAGAAAGGGCTCATTCAGGGTCTACGATTCAGCGTAGTAGTGTTTACGCCGGCGGTGCTCCCGTCAAGCCCCCGGCTTCGATGCTGCCGAGCTGTACTCGACCTCGCGG
Organism: Solirubrobacteraceae bacterium; assembly: GCA_035603155.1. Taxonomy (GTDB): domain Bacteria; phylum Actinomycetota; class Thermoleophilia; order Solirubrobacterales; family Solirubrobacteraceae; genus Palsa-465. The sequence continues at coordinate 1,029 of DATNKY010000309.1, read as the reverse complement.
TCGGCAAAATGTTCCCGACAAACGAAGGACGCACCATGAAAACGCAAGTCACTCCGACTGCATGCCCGGCGCACGCCCGCGCCTCGCACTCGGATCGAGGTGCAGCATGACGGCTGTCCTGCTCACTCTCCTGTTCATCTTCCTGTGGGTAGTGGCGTCCGTCGCGATGGTGGCCCTGCCAACCCTCGCCATGACGCGAAGGTTGACGGGCACCACCACGGCGACGAGAGCCACGTCGGCCTCGCCGAGCCCGAGGGCGGGATCCGAAGTGCATGACATCGACGACATGCTCGACGCCATCAATGAGCGTCGCCGGCGCGCCGGACGCCGGGACATCGGCGAGGAACTCGCCGACGAGCTAATGCGCAGCACCTGGGGCGACCAGGTATGAGCGCCGCGGACGCGACTGCCCGCGATCTACGAGACCCCGCCGTAGAATGGCCGAGGATGGCTGTCCTTTACCTCCTCTTTTGCATCGGTCGCGCTCTCTGCGACCGAATCGTCGGAGCGCTTCACGGGAGGGCTCGGCAGAGCGAGTCGTGACCGTTATGCCGGCGTGCAGGATCTCGCCGAGGCGACGACATACCGCTCCGCGCACCGGTGCAGCCTCGCGGGCGGAGCGTAAATCGAGGGAGCGCTCAGGCCAGACTGCTATCGTGCGTAGTAGATTACTATACCCGTCGACCACGAACCCTGCAGACATCGAAACCGGTGGTTTGCGAGGCTGACGTGAGCGAGTGTCGCTACCGAGCAGTTGGTGTGTTGCGCGTTGGTGCGACGTCTCGCGAAACCGCGGTAGCGCATTCACACCGTGCGACTTGCTTGGACCCATTGCGCACGACATGTGCACGATGGCAGGCTCTTCACCGAGAGGCCGAGCGGACCAACTGAAAGGGACTCAGTATGCCCATCTTCTTTTTTACCGTTGAGCAGCAGGAGCGCGCGATCGTTGAGCGCTTCGGCCGGTTCGTTCGTGTGGCCGGGCCCGGACTTCAGCGCAAATCCCCATTCGTCGAGAAGGTGGCGGGT
>DATNKY010000190.1:0-3093 GCA_035603155.1 Solirubrobacteraceae bacterium | reverse complement strand
CGCCGCGGGATCGCAATGGCGTGCCGGTCGTCGTCGCCAACGACCGGCGAGCGCTCGCGCACCTCGTCCACGCGCCAGGCCAGCTCGGGCTGGCGCGCGCATGGGTCGACGGATCGCTCAGCGTCCAGGGAGATCTCGATCACGTGGTGCAAGCACGCCACGACTTCGAGGGCGTGAGCTTCTCGTTCGAGGACCGCGTTCGGTTCGCGCTCGCGGCCGTGCGAATCGCCGGACCGGCGGTCCTGCGGCGACCTCCGATTCCATCGATCGAAGCGTCGGTGGCCGGACGGCGCCACTCGCTGGCGCGGGACCGCTCCTCCGTGCGCCACCACTACGACGTCTCCAACGACTTCTACCGCCTCGTGCTCGGTCCGACGCTGGTCTATTCGTGCGCCTACTTTTCGACCGGGGACGAGAGCCTCGAGGAGGCTCAGGAGCACAAGCTCGACCTGATCTGCCGCAAGCTGCGCCTCGCCCCGGGTGACCGCTTCCTCGACGTCGGCTGCGGTTGGGGCTCGCTCGTCATCCACGCGGCCGTCAACTACGGCGTCTCCGCGGTCGGGGTGACGCTGTCCGAGCCGCAGGCGGAGCTCGCGCGCGAGCGGGTGCGGGAACGCGGACTCCAGGATCGCGTCGAGATCCGGGTCGCCGATTACCGCGAGCTCAACGACCGCCGGTTCGACAAGATCGCGAGCGTCGGCATGTACGAGCACGTCGGCCACGCCGAGCTGCAGCGCTACTGCCAGACGATCAACGGACTGCTGCGCCCCGGCGGTCTGTTTCTCAATCACGGGATCGCGCGCCTGCACTCCGAGATGCCCACCTCGGACACGTTCATCTCGAGCTACGTGTTCCCCGACGGAGAGCTGCACCCCGTAGCCGATCTGATCATGGCGATGCAGGACACCGGGCTCGAGGTCCGTGACACGGAGTCACTTCGCGATCATTACCCGCTCACACTCCGGCGCTGGATCGGCAATTTGCTCGAGCGCCGCTCGGAGGCCTTGGCGCTCGTTGGAGCCGAGCGCGTACGCACTTGGGAGCTGTACATGCTCGGCTCGGCACAGGGGTTCGAGGATGGAGATATCACCGTCTACCAGGTGTTGAGCGCCCGTCGCGGTGCGACGCCCGACCTGCCACTAGATCGGTCCGCGCTGCTTGCGACGTGACCGGCCCGACGAAGCGAGGACCATGAGCGACTCACTGACTGCCGAGACAGTTCAGATCACCGGCCACGGCGGCCACGAGATCGAGGCGTACGTGTCGCGTCCGTCCGCCGACGGCTCGCGGGGGGGCGTGGTGGTGATCCACCACATGCCCGGCTACGACCGCTCGACGAAGGAGATCGTGCGACGGTTCGCCGAACTCGGGTACGACTCGATCTGCCCGAACCTGTACATCCGCGAGGCCCCTGGCGCCTCCCCCGATGACGCCGCCGCGACCGCGCGCGCAAAGGGGGGAGTGCCCGACGACCGGTTGGTCGGCGACGTCGGCGCGAGCGCGGAGTACCTGCGCGCCCTGGCGACGTCGAACGGCAAGGTCGGCGTAATCGGTTACTGCTCGGGCGGACGGCAATCCGTTCTGGCCGCCTGCAACCTCGATCTCGACGCCGCCGTCGACTGCTACGGAGCGTTCGTCACGGGCACGCCGCCCGAGGGTTTCCCGCTCAAGGTCACGAACCTCGTCGACCAGCTGCCGAACCTCCGTGCGCCGCTGCTGGGACTGTTCGGTAACGAGGACCAGTTCCCGAGCCCGGAACAGGTCGACGAGCTGGACGGGATCCTGACGGCCAACGACAAGCCGCACGAGTTCCACCGCTACGACGATGCGGGCCACGCGTTCTTCTCGGTGGACCGTCCGTCCTACCGCGTGGCCGCGGCCAATGACGGATGGGAGCGGATCGAGGCGTTCTACGGCAAGTACCTTGGAGGCTGAGCAAATGTGCACCTACGCGACGGTCAAGACCGACATCGAGGGAAGCGCGAAGGGTCCCGGCGGTAGCTGGTTTCACGTCACCGACGGGGTCGTGTACTTCGATCATCCGGTCCACGCGATGGCCGAGCACACGCTCAACATCGACTTCGCCGACCCGTCCAAGGGGCCGGGCGCTCGTGTCGCGGTCGAGCTGACCGCGGCCTCGGCGCGCGAGCTCGTCGTGGCGATCGAAGCCGCTCTGCACTCGGCGCCGTCCGCGCTCACCGCGTAGCCCGGCCGCCCGGCCAGAACTCAAGCGGCAAGCCAGAAACCAACGAGCGGCGACCCGGGTGGGCCGCCGCTCGGTGGTCGTGTTCCGCGGCTCCCGCTCAGAGCGGCACCGATCTTGGCGCCGCCCCACCGCGGGGTTGCGGGCAAACTGCTACGAGTCCAGCTCGACCTCCTCCCAGAAGGCCCCGGCGTTCGAGATCCCCAGCTCGGCCCGCTCGACCGTCATGCCGGGCGCGATCGTGGCGCACATCTCGTTGTCGTTGTCGCCACGGTCATCACCTCGGCCCGGCCCGCCCTGGTCATCACCGGAACCCGGCCCGCCGCGGCCGTCGCCGCTGCCGCCGTTATCGCCACCGCCGGGGCCCCGGTCGTTGTCTCCGAACTCGGGCTCCTGCATCTCGCACCTGAGCTCGGTTCCCGGGGTGACCTGGCCGCTGACGACGTTGCCGTTGTTCAGCGTGATCGTCAGGACGCCGTTGTTGAATGACGTCACCGTGCCGGCCCCTCCCTGGTCGCCAGGATTGTCGCCGCGGTCACCACGATCGCCGTTGAAATGCTCGTGGCGGACGCGAGCGTGATGGTGCCTGCGCTCGTGGTGGCGGCGGTGATGTTGCTCGTGGTGGCGGCCGCGGTGATGCTCGTCGTTTCGCGCGGTCGCGATCACCGGCACCGCTGCCAGGACGACGCAGCTGGCCAGGACCGTGAACAGTATTCGCCTCATCGAAACTCCTCCTTGCTCCCTGCCGCGGTTCGCGGCGAAGTCTGGGTTTTCGCTTGCGTATAGGAAGAGCGCCGCGACGACGAAAGGTCACGCGACTTTTCGAAAAAGATTGAGCCGAGGTCTCAGTGGCCGCTGCCGCCGCCCCGGGCGGCGGAGCCGGAGCCGAC
>DATNKY010000663.1:0-2232 GCA_035603155.1 Solirubrobacteraceae bacterium | reverse complement strand
TCCCAGCCCGGCCGCCTGGCGGACCTGCGGGATCTCGATCTCGAGCTCCCCCTCGGCGGTCTGCAGCTTCCGAACGCGAGCGAGTCAACCACGCCTACTGGGTGGAGCGTGGGAAGCTCCTCCAGAGTCCGGTCAATCGTTTGGCTTGCAGCAGTCACCCTGGTCTACGCCGTCTGGATCGCGGCGGCTACATCCCGTGCATCCCGCGCGCCCGGCTCGAACGTCGCCAGCGGACTTCAACGAAGGCTTCCCGCCTCGGGCTCGAAGTCCAGCAGCGTCTTTAGCTCGTCCAAGTCGCTCCTGACAGCCTGGGTCTCATGGTCCTCGGACACCGCCGTTACCCCCTCACCGTCTGCGATCGCGTGAGGAGAGAGCCTATGTGATCCGCAAGTAACGGGACCGAGTCGGTCGAGACGACCTACAGCAACGAGAGTGCTCCTCTCAAAGCTGAGCTTTCTCGCGGGGCGCGGGCGATGGCCCTGAGAGTTCTGTCACTGTCAAAGTCATGCGGCCTGGGCGTTGACGTCCGGGCGTTGCGGTTGGTTCTCGGGCTGGCGGCGGGCTGACCTTAGAGTTCCGAGTCGGCTCTGCTTGGTCTGACTGGCAAAGCTTTTGTCGCCCGTCGCCGCCCGAGGACCTTCGGCGTGACCTAATAGATGGCATGTGCGGCGGGGCTGTCCGGGCCGGGCGGTAGGCCTGCGGGCGTCCGCGCGCGGTGTGGACTGCGCGAGCTTGGTGAGCGAGGAGGGGTTGTGATGACGATCGTGATGGGGCTTGATCAGCACAGGGCGCAGATCACTGCGGAGTGGCTGGATACCGAGACTGGTGAGGTGACGCGGTCGCGGATCGCGCCGGCGCATCGGCAGGGCGTCCGGCGGTTCTGTGAGAGGTTCCGTGGTCTGGAGCTCGAGGTCGCGTTGGAGGCGACGACCGGCTGGCGGTTCGTGGTCGATGAGCTGCGTCGGGCCGGTGCCGCTGTGCACTTGGCCGAGCCGGCTGAGACCGCCGCGCGGCGTGGGAATAAGAAGCGAGCCAAGAGCGATCGTGCTGACGCGCGGCATATTCGTGAGCTGTTGACGATCGGACGGCTGCCGGAGTCCTGGATCCCGCCTGATCATCTGCTCGATCTCCGCGCGCAGGTCCGGTTGCGGCACACGCTTTCGCATCAGCGCGGTGAGTGGCAGCAGCGCATCCAGGCGGTCCTGTATCACCACGGCTGCCCGCAGCGCGGAGAGTTGTTGACGCTGGCTGGTCGGGCGTGGCTCGCGGCGCAGCCGCTTGCACCTGCCGCGCGCGAGCAGATCACTGTCGCGCTCGCGATCATCGACGCGCTCGACATCCAGCTCGCGCCGCTAGACGCTCGCCTGCGCGCGTTCGCGCGCCACCAGCCGGGCTGCAAGGCGTTGCTGGGGCAGTTCGGCGTCGGAGAGCTGACCGCGGTCACGATCCTGGCCGAGCTCGGCGACGCCCGCCGGTTCTCCTCCTCGCGCGACGCGGTCCGGTTCGCCGGGCTGGACATCACCGTGCACCAGTCCGACCAGCGACGCGCCCCGGGGCATCTCAGCCGCCAAGGCCCACCCGCGTTGCGGTGGGCGCTGTTTGAAGCGTCGATGTGCGCCGCGCGCAAGTGCAGCCCCGACTATGAGTATTACGCCCAGGCGGCTGAGCGGCTGGGATCTAATCGAGCGCGCTTGTCGGTCGCGCGCAAGATCCTCAAGCGCAGCTATCACCTGTTGCGAGAGCTCGGTGACGAAGCGATCGCCGCGGCCTGACCCAGCGTCGGTGCGCGTCACGTTCTCCGTCACCCAGATGCACCGCGGCCGGCTCCACGCCCGCTTCTGCCGCCACGACCAGTTCATGGACGGCCCCTATAGACCGAGCGGCCGCAACGCATACCCCAGCGGGACCATCCCACCAACCATCATGTCGCCGACCCAGAGACCCTCCGGGCCGAGCACCGAGATAAGGCTGAGCGCCCGCGCGCACCCGACCACCATCATCGACCGCGCCCACGCACCACCAGCCGGCCCGATTGTTCACGACATCAAACACCCAGGCCGGGCCAGTTGTGGCGAACGTCCTGCACAGATAAGAAGCGTGGCAGCGCCCCTACTGAGGATTGTCCGCCAGGAAGTCCGCTCATCTCAATCGATCGAGTGGAAGGGACGTGACATATGGTGACGATCGGAGTCGATCCGCACAAGCAGACCCACACCGCGGCGGGGGTCAACG
>DATNKY010000558.1:0-3719 GCA_035603155.1 Solirubrobacteraceae bacterium | reverse complement strand
CGGGGGTCTGGCCGGATTGACGGACGCGCGGGTCGACAAAATTCATCGTCGTGCGCGATCCAGGCGATCGTACGCCGTGAACGACTTAGCGCGACCTAGTGCGTGCCTGCTGCTCGAACAGGGACCGATGCGGTGGCGCAGCTCTCGTCGACTCGAGTCGCGTGTCCGAACGTGGGGTCTGCAGGCCGTGCGGTCGGGGTCGCTTCTGGCCGAGACCGAAATCGCGCGGCGAGCGGATAATCCGGACCGCGAGCAGTGCCAGTGGTGGAGCGGTCGTCGCGACGAGCAGCGCGATGTACCAAAGCGTGCCGGCGTCGGTGCCCTCGACGATCGTGTGCACGATGCCGCCAAGCCAGGCGAGCACCGTCAAGCGGTGGATCAGCTTCCAGCGCCGGCGACCGATCCGGCCACGGGCATAGAACGACAGGCCGAGGAAGGTCAGCGCCCAGCCGGCGGCGATCCCTAAGGTCGTGGCCCATCGCATGTAGCTCCAGGCGAACGGTACGGTCACGTCGAGCAGGCTGGGGTGCAGCACGCCGTCGCCGACAAGCACCAGGCCGTGTACTGCTATGGCGACGATCACGGAGAGCGACAGGATCTCGTGGTAGGCACGGCGACCGGTGGCGTCGCCGGGCGTTAGCCGTCCGGCCATCACCAACCCGACGGAAACCGAGATGCTGGACAGAACCAGCGCCGTCGTGCCCGCACCGCGCGAGAGGATCCAGAACAGGTGCGGTTCGATGCTTGTCGATGTGGTCACGCCGCGACCGCCACGGTTGGGACCGGTTCGCGAAGCGCCGGCGCGGCCGGCACCACCTTCGCTTTGCCGTCGTCGAACACGACGGCGCCTCCATGCACCAGCCAGGCGCCGGCCGCCGCAGGCCCGCTGAGCAGCGCCGCTTTGGCCCGGATCTCGGCCTCGACGCCGGTCGAGGCTAATGCCGTCGCTTGCACCACGCCGGTGTATGCCGGCTGGCCGGTGCCGGGATCGAGCAGGTGATGCGCCGGCCGCGCGTAGTCGTCGAGCCACGCGCGGCGGCCGATGCCGCTCGTCGCCGCGGCGCCCTGGGTCAGCTCAAACGCATGGACGATCGAATCATCGAATGGACTGGCGACACGGACCTCGCGCACGACCCCGGCGCGTCCTCCGAAGCGCAGATCGCCGCAGGCGTCGATCGCGAAGCTGGGATGGCCGCCGAGAACACCCGCCAGCGCGTCGCCGAACAGGCCTTTGGCGATCCCGCCGCTGTCTAGCTTGATGCCCGGCGGGCGCGAGACGACGCACGCGGCCAGGTCGACCGCCAGCGACCGCCAGCGACCGTCCGCGCGTGCCCGTGCCGGTCGACGGGCAGGTGCGCTCGCGAGCGCCTGAACCAGAGAAAACGCGCCGAGCTGCGCGAACGAGCGCCGGTACCCGACGCGTTCCAGCTCGCCGACGAGGGTCGGGTCGACAAGACCTCCCGTGCACTCGGCCGCGCAACGAGCGGCCGCGACGAATCGGGCCATCATCGCGCTCACCGGCACCGCCTCGCGATCGTCACGGTTGAGGACCGAGAGCTCGCTGTCGGGATCAAAACGCGAGAACTGACGGTGCCAGGCGAGCATCCGCCGCTGCGCGCGATCCACCGCGTCACGCTCCGCCCCCTGCGGACCGAACCCGGACACCAGCACGGCGCAGCGGCCGCCGAAACAGTCAAACCGGGCTGCGGCCTCGCTCACGACTGACCCGTGGTCAGCGGTGCCACCTGGCCCGAGGACGACCCCGACGATCCGTCGGATACAGCCCCGTCGCCGGCTCCTGATCGCGGCGGACTCGAGCTCGTGGCCTTCGCCAACGCGGGATCGTGGCCGGTCACGAGCTGCAGCGTGATCGCTCCCGTGGCAGCGACGAACAGAGCAGCCACCCCGCCGACGACCCGACGGCGAATGCGATTCACGCGCCTGCGGCGCGCTGCGACGCTATGCGAGCCAGGCGTCATAACTACGCTCCTGAGCTTGGTTGAACACGGCCGACACGTTCGCCGCTGACACTGATAGGGCGCGAAGAAGTCCGTAAGCCCTACGTAGGAACCCTCCCCCCTCCCGCGTTCTGAGCGCTGCGGCCGCGGTTTCCTTTCCCGATCCTCGCTGAGGCGCTCGGTAGCCAGCGCATGTAATGCGACGAGCGATACGGCCCACTTAACAGACGTGACCACATCAGAGATCAAGCACGAGGTTTCGGTGAATGGCGCCCGTCGACTGGAGTTCGAGGCCGTTTATCGGGAGAACATCGGGCTGGTCACGGCGTTCTTCGCCCGGCGCTGTCGCGATCCCCAGCAGGTGGCGGATCGGACGTCCCAGACGCTCGTTGAGGCGACCAAGTCGGCCCGGACTTTTCCGGGCGGGGCACTGCGGCCGCCTGGCTGATTTCGATCATCGCGGCGTGTGTGTGCCAATCATCTCGCCGACAAGGCGACCAGCGCGGATCTCATTGACCAGCTCGGGCGCCAGCTCGTCCTTGCCCACAACGAGGTGGAGGATCCCGCGGCGCGGATCGACGCACAACGGGATGGGAGGGAGCTGCTCGAACGCGCCGCTCGTCTGTCGGGTCTTGAGCCGGTGTGAGCGATCCGCTCGACCCACGTGCTGTCGCCGGGCCCTCGGTGGAACCAACTCGACCGTTTCGCCTGGCGTAGCGTGCTGCCATATGCGCTCGGTCAGCTGCGAGTCACGCGGGTCGAGCGGCCTTACCTGATTGAGGGGTATGCCTCTGGCGAGCTTGAGGGGGTCTGTCGGGCCTTTGCGTCAGGTCCGCACGATTGTGAATTCGATCGGCCGCTGCCGGCTCGCCATCGTCGCAACCGATGCCGCCGGCAAGTCCGCAGCGCTTTCCGCGCTTCGTCGCCAGGCCATCGACCCTTCATACAGAGATAGTTCCCCGAGGCTGATGGCAGAGCTGATTGAAGCGGCTGTTCGGTCTGGCGAGCGCGACCTGGCGAGACTCGCGCTCGATCGAGTCCAGGAGACGACGAGCGCTGCCGGCACTAACTGGGCGCTGGGAATCCAGGCGCGGTCGCGCGCGCTGCTCAGCGAACGGCGAGGCCGCGGACGTCCTCTATCGCCAGGCGATCGAACGGCTTTCACGCACGAGCATCCGCGTGCAGCTCGCCCGTGCCCACCTCCTCTACGGTGAGTGGCTGCGGCGCGAGCGACGCCGCCGCGAGGCGCACGAGCACCTACGGACCGCGCTCGAGATGTTCGCGAGCATGGGCGGCCGGCGGCCTCTCGAACGCCGAAATCGGCGCGCGGGTCTTCGTCAGCCAAAGCACTGTCGCCTACCACCTCCGCAACGTGTTCGCCAAGCTCAACGTAGCCTCTCGCCACCAACTCGCGCAGGCCGTGCCCGACGGCTCAAGTGCCCAGCCGACGCCATCCAGGATCCGGCCCACCGGCTAGTGTCACGCCGTCTGTAGCTTGCACCGCCGACCGGACCTGACGCCCGACCAGTTTCAACCGTACTGGCGCGATCGCCATGCGACGCTCGTCGCCCGTCACGCCGACGCCCACCGGGTCCGCCGCTACGTTTAGACAAACGCGCGTGCAAGGGGTCGCCGCCGCGCAGAGCGCCGCCCGCGGCAGCGAACCCGGTGTCTACGACGGCCAGTCGGAGCTCAGGCGGGACGGCCTCGACGACATCGTCACGGCCGTCTCGACAGCTGCAGGGCAGCAGGCCGCGCTCG
>DATNKY010000321.1:0-4657 GCA_035603155.1 Solirubrobacteraceae bacterium | reverse complement strand
TGGGGTCGATCCAAACCACGTCCGAAGCCGACTTCCGTGAGCTTCTCGAGGCGAACCTGACGTGGCCGTTCAGGGCCGCCCGAGCAAGCCTCGAGCCGATGCGCGCACAGGGGGCGGGGTCGATGGTCCACATCGCCTCCGACGCCGGCATCCGCGCCGACCACGAACAGGCCTCCTACTCGGTCATGAGCGCGGGCCTGATCGCGCTGGCCGAGCTGTTCGCCGCCGAGGGTGCGCCGCACGGCGTCCGGTCCAATGCCGTCTGCCCGGGTGAGCCCAGCGCCGTCGCGGGGCCGTCGGGCCGCGCCGACATCGCCGCCGACGTGGCCTCGCTGGTCGCGTGGCTTGCCTGCGACGAGTCCGCCCAGATGAGCGGTGCGACCCTGAGAATCGACCAGGCAACCGGCGCCGCGATCGTCGCCGACACGCGGGGATAAACGAGTTCGCAACCTCGTTGCGCTTGACATGAGGTCCCCGTACGAATAAGGATTGCGAGCCATGGACCGGATCGTGGTCGGGTACGACGGCTCGCCGCACTCGCGCAAGGCGCTCGAGCGTGCCGCCGATCTCTCACATGGCGCGACCGTGGCGGTCGTCAGCTCGGCCCACGTCGAAGGGTTCCTGGGTGGCGCGGTCTCCCCGATTGACCCGGCCGAGGCCGAGGCGCGCGAGCAGGCGCTCGACGAGGCGCGCAAGTATCTCGCGGATCGCGGCGTCAAGGCCGAGTTCATCGCGGGCAACGGCAATCCGGCGGACGTGCTCGTCGAGGAGGCCAAGGAGTCGGGCGCCGACCTGATCATCGTCGGCACGCATGGTCGCAACGCAGCGAGGCGGCTGGCGCTGGGCTCGGTGAGCACGAACGTCGTGCAGCACGCTTCGGTCGACGTGCTCGTGGTCCGCTGAGCTACGCCGCGCGCGTTTCAGCCGTCGATCGACTGCCAGAAGTCGCTCAGGACCCGGTTGTACTCCTCGGGAATCTCCTGGAACGGCTGGTGGCCGGCCGCCTCGAGAACGACCAGCCGCGAGTTCGGAATGCGGCTCACCAGGTCCTCGGAAAATCGGACCGGGAGCGCGAGGTCGAGTTCGCCGACCGTGACGATCGTCGGGGCCGTGATCGCCCCGACCCTGTCGGCCGAGTCGTGCTCGATCAGCGCCTGCGCTGACCGGCAGAAGGCGTCGACCGACTGGGCATGAGGGCTCGACTCGGCGGCGTCGATCCAACCGTCCATCGTCCCGTCGTTCCAGATCCGGGGCGAGAAGCACCAGAGGTTGACGGTGATCAGGAACTCACCGATCGAGTCGGCCTTCTGGGCTGACCACATCCAGTTGCGGACCACCTCTTTGAAGAACCGGTCTCCACGACACCAGGTGCCGTTGAGCACGAGGCTGCGAACCTGGTCCGGATGCGCGAGCGCGAGCTCCTGCGCGATCGCGCCCCCCATCGACGATCCGACGACGTGCGGCCGTTTCAGCCCGAGCGCATCGATCAGGGCGATCGTGTCGGCCGCGAAGTCGGCGATCAGAAACGGTCCGTCCGGCGTGGAGGACCGCCCGACCCCTCGGTTGTCAAACGTCGTTACCCGATAGCGGTCCTTCAGCCCGGCGACCTGGTCGACCCAGCACGCCCCCTCGTCGGCCAAGCCCGAGATGAACAGGACGTCGTCGCCCTCGCCTTCCTGCTCCACCCAGAGCTCAACGCCATTCGCGGTCGTGGTCGCCACGCGCGGCATCTTAACCCAGCGCCAGGGGTCTGTGGGCGGCGATCCGAGCGGCGTTTGAGCCGAACAGTCGTGCGCGGCCCGCGTCGGCCTCGAGGTAGGGCGCGGCCGGGCTGGCGGCGAGGACGAGCACGAGGCGGGCGCCGTCGGCTCCGATGCCGATCCCGAGGGCGGCGGTCTTCGCAGCCTCGCGCGCGAGGATCAGCGGCGCGCCTCGGGCGATCGCCACAGTGACCGGAACCCCTTCCTCCTCAAAGCCGGCGGCGAGCTCGGCGCCGACCACGGCGTCGCAGACCAGCGCGAGGACGAGCGGCTCGCTCATCCGCCGCCCGCTCCGGCGAAGGTGAGCACGAGGCCGACGGCGACCGCGGCCCTGGGCCCGTGGCGGCCGAGCACGTTCCCGCGGGCTACCGCCACGTCGCTGCTCTCGAGCTCGCTCGCGATCAGGTCAAGCACCTCGTGATCGGAGGCGCAACCGCCGATCAGCAGAACGAGCTCGCCGGGGGCAGCCCCGCCGGCCGCGTTGATCGCCCGCCGGACGTTGAAGCCGAGCACCTCCCGCTTGGAGGCCCGGCGCAGCCCGCGCCAGACCTCTGGCGCGAGCTGGGCGGGCAGCGCGACGAGCCGCTTGCCGTCCAGCGCGCACAGCCGCGCCAACGTTTCGGGCGGCGCGGGCTCGCCGAGGAAGCTGCGGCTCCCGTCCTCGTGATGGAGCGTGAACGGCGTCTCGACGCGGGCTGAGCGATGTCGTTTAGCGCGTTCGGCGAGCGCGAGTCTCGCACCGAGCAGGGAGGCGCAGATCCGGGTCACGAGCTCGCCCGCACCGGCGGTCGAGACGGTGCCCGCGGCTCGGTACAGGTCTACCGTGCCACCGCCGAGGTCGAGGACGAACGGCGCGCTGCCGGCGCCGGGTGTGGTCGCCGCTCCGAGCATCGCGGCGTCTGACTCGCGGGCGACCACCCGCGCTCCCTTCGGGCACAGCTCGGACAGCGCCGTGAGCAGATCGCCGCTATCGCCCTCCTGGAGCAGCGCGAGCGCGACCGCCCGGCGCCGAGCGAGCCTGCGGGCGAAGCCCGGGTCGTCACGCGGCAGGGGCAGCGAGCGCCAGACGACGTCCAGAAGTTGGTCGCGGTCGCCGGCTGCACCGCGGATCGCGGTCACCTGGCCCGGCGGGGGAGGGTCGGCCTGCTCGTCGAGCGGCTGCTCGGTTCCGTCGCTTGCGACGAGAAGGATCGAAGAGTCGGTGGCCGGCCGCCCGTGCGTCGGGCGGGCGGTGCGCACGACGATCGCCGCTCGGCATCCGGCGACGGCGCGTGCCGCGGTGCGCGCAGCGCGCGCCTCGTCGGAGTGCAACCCGAGCAGGAGCCCGAGCCGGAGCGGATCAGACAGCGTCGCGATCGTCGCTCCCGCGGGCGCGACCTCTACCGCGGCGAGCGCCCCCAGCGGAAGCCGGCCGGCGTCCGAGACCTCGTCCACGATTGGCAGCGATCGGTCGAAGCGGTTTCCGATCAGGACGCCGTCGTCGCCTTGAACGATCGCCGCCGCGATCCGCCAACCCCGGTCGCGGGCGTCACGCAGCCCGGCCGCGGCCGCGTCGAAGTCAGCCGGTCCGACGACCGCGATCACGTCCCCGCCGGCGGGCGGGCCCCCGAGGTTGTCAAGAGTGATCAGCCGCCCGGCGCCGACGCCCGAGCCCGACGGCGTCTCGCTCGCGGGCCGCGCGATTGCCGTGCGCTCGAGCGCGAGCTCCTCGATCCTGCCGAGCTCGATCAGATCGGTCGCGACGGGGTGCAGCTCGGCGAGCAGCCCCAGCTCAACTCGTGCGCCGAGCCGACGCTCGGCCCGAGCCAGCAGCTCGGCTATGCCCTCGATGCAATCCGCTGAGCCCTTCGTGCCCGTCGTCGGGCATCGCGCGACGAACAGCCACGCCGGCTCGCTTCCCGGCTGCACCCGCGCGACTGCGACCTCGGTCGTCGAGTTGCCGACGTCAACGCCGGCGACGAGCACTCCTCAGGCGATGCCGGATATACGCGCTTCGTCGGAGGCCGGCGCGGTCGTCTGCTCGGCGAGAGCATCGACCAGCAAACGCTCAACGGTGCTGCGCCAGGCCTCTTCGTCGAGCGCCCGCTGGAGTCCCTGCCAGCGCACGAAGCGCCGTTTGCCGAGACTGTCGAGCGCTCGGATCGCCTCCATCACGAGGTGGAAGTCACGCTCCGCGACGAGGTCCCTGATCTCCCGGCTGGCCGTTTCCGTCGTGCCGAGGGTGGCCTCGGTGATGGGCTCGAACGTGCCTTCCGCGACTCCCTGCCAGTACGCGTGCTGAAACACGCACCCAGAGACGCCGCCGCCGGGCTTGACCCAGCAACCGATCGTCACGCCTCGCCCCGACGTCTGGATTCCGCGCAGCGCCAGCTGTAGCAGCGCCCGGCCCTGCTCCTCCGCGGCGAGTGCGGCGAGCTGTTCGCGGGCTTTACTTTCCTCTCGTGTCATCATCGGCCTCTCCTTCGCTCACGCTTCTCCTGATACTAAGCGATCAGGCCGCGGCGGACGTAAGCCGCCCGTGCCTCACGAACCAGGTCGGCGCAGCGTCGGGCGCCGCGCTCGGCGAGCGAGTCCGCGAGCGAGTCGAGCTCCTGCGCGGACGAGCGTCCGGGCCGCAGCATCTCGTAGAAGCGCAGCAACTCGTCATCCCCGAATGCGACCAGCTCCGCCGCCCGCTGGAGGTTCTCACCGAGTTGGCGGTTGCCTCCACGCTGCGCGAACTGCGCCTGGAGGCGCAGCGTTTCGGCCGAGACGGCGACGTCGCTCGGATCGAGGCCGCCGGACACGGCCGCGTCGAGCGTGATGTCGGCGACCGACTTGCCCGTCGCGGAGTGGACAGCCTCGCGCGCGTCATCCCCGAGTGGATAGTTCAGCTGGGCCACGTCGCCTCCAACTCG
>DATNKY010000455.1:0-2410 GCA_035603155.1 Solirubrobacteraceae bacterium | reverse complement strand
CGGGGTCGGCGGGTCCACGGGGACGACACCGTCGACGATCACGCGGATGGCTATCGACGCGATCGCGTTTCTGGACGCGATGGACCTCGCGCAGGTCGACGTCCTGGGGTTCTCGATCGGGAGCTTCGTCGCCCAGGAGATCGCTCTGATCCGGCCGGCGATCGTGCGTCGGTTGATCCTGGCCTCGTCTGCGCCGCAGGGCGCCGCCGGGATGCGCGGGTGGGCGCCCGAGGTGATCGAGGCCGTGGGGGCGCCGGCTCCGAACCCCGACGGGTACCTGAGCGTGTTCTTTACGGGGTCGGCGGCCAGCCGGCAGGCGGGCATGGAGCTGCTCGGCCGGATCACGGCGCGCAGCGACGACCGCGACGCGCCGACGACCTGGCACACCCGGCAGGCGCAGTACGACGCGGTGTGCGCCTGGGGGATCCCGGATCACGGCCTGTTGCAGCACGTCTCGGCCATCGATGTGCGGGTCTTCATCGCCAACGGTGACAGCGATCCGATGATCCTGCCCCACTACTCCCATCTGCTCGCCGGCCTGATCCCCCACGCCCAGCTGAAGATCTACGACGACGCGGCCCACGGTTTCCTGTTCCAGCACCACGCGGAGTTCGCCGGGGACGTCGCCGCCTTCCTTGGGGCGGTGGAGCGGTGACGGCGATCAGAGGAGGAACGGTGCTGACCCACGCCCCGATCATGGCCATTGTGCCGACCACCGACCTCGGACAGGCCGAAGCGTTCTACGGCGAGACACTCGGCCTCGTCAACGCGCAGGTAGCCACGCCGGGCCCCCAAGTGGTCTATCGGTGCGGCGGCGGTACGCAGCTTGAGGTCTATGAGCGGCCGACCGCGGGTGACGCGCAGCACACGCTCGTGTCGTGGCAGGTGGGCGACGTGAGGGCCGCGGTCGAACAGCTGCGCAGCCGTGGCGTGAGGTTTGAGGAATACGACCTCCCGGAGGTCAAGACCGAGGACGGGATCTCCACCACCGGCGACCTACGGGAGGCCTGGTTTCGCGACCCTGACGGCAACATCCTGCGCATCCATTCGCATGCCGGGGAGCAGTCACCGGACGACGCGGCGATGCTACCGCGGCGCTGATGCCCGACGACCGATGTCGGCCAGATTCGTGCCCGTGAGGGCGTGGCGCTCAATGCTTTTGGCAAACATCGGGGTCTCCTGCCGATTATGAGCCTCGCTGATGGGCCCGCGCCCCGCGCGGAATATCTCCAGGGGGATGCCCTGGCTGGCGATGAAGTCGATCATTTCCGGAGGGGCGAAGCTTTGGACGGAGTTGGTGAATTCGCACGTGGTGTCGTCCAGTCGCTTGACGCTGAGATCCCAGATCACGTCGAGCTTGGTGCGGCCGCTGGAAGTGAATAGGTCGGATTGAGAGACCAGTCGCAAGTGGTTGGGCTGGCCGATCTCCTCCACGTAGTGCTGGATCATCACGCTGCCGCCGATGTCTTCGACGTTGATCGACATCCGGCGGCCGTCCGGCGTCGTGGTCGCGCCAGCGGCGATGTGAGCCGGCGAGCAGGCCTGATACTCGGCGTCCGAAAGCGAATAGCACCAGGCCGGAATGTCGACATTCTCGACCGGCGCCTCGATGACAACGGTGAAACTTGAGTC
Organism: Solirubrobacteraceae bacterium; assembly: GCA_035603155.1. GTDB lineage: Bacteria > Actinomycetota > Thermoleophilia > Solirubrobacterales > Solirubrobacteraceae > Palsa-465. The sequence goes on along the minus strand of DATNKY010000455.1, from coordinate 778 downwards.
GGCGACGTGGTTATCCGGCGTCGTCGTCGTTGGCTGATCGGTGGTGATTGCCATGTGGGTCTCCCTTTTGAGTGGTGGCAGGATGGTCCAGTCCCTCGAGCAGGCCAGAGAGGTTCAGTTCCGCATGGCGAGTCTGAAAGCCGCGGCTCATCGCGGCGGCGATCCGGTCCTGCGTTTGGGCGGTCTGTACCTCTTTGCCGAAGAGATCGGAATCGCGCCGGAAGTCCGCGGTGGGCGCGAGCGCGATCGCATTGACGCGCTGCTTGATGGCCTCCCGACCGGCGTCGGGGAACTTGCCGATGCGCCGGGCGAGGGCCTCGACGAAATCGTGGAGGTCGCTCGCCGGCAATGCTCGGTTGATCCAGCCGTACCGCTCGGCGAGGTTCGCGTCAAAATCGCTGGCGCTGAGTAGGACCTCGAGGGCGCGGCCGCGGCCGATAAGTCGTGTGAGGTATTGAGTCGCACCCCCGCCAGGGATTTGGCCGAACGCCGACTCGAACTGTGCGAACACGGCGGTCTCTCTTGCGGCGAAGCGCATGTCGCAGGAGAGCACGAACTCGCTACCGGCGGATCGAACGCGGCCTTCGATCTGCGCGATGGTGACCAGTCGGCTCACGCTGAGGTGGCGGAACAAGAGTGCGATCGAAGGTTCGCCGGTGAGCCTCGCTGCCTCCTGTCGATATTCCGCGACCTTTGTCAGGTCGACGTGTGAGATGAAGTAGTCAGGGTCGGCGCTCCTGAATACCAGGACCTTGATCGTCTTCTCCGCCTCGGCTCG
>DATNKY010000207.1:0-6348 GCA_035603155.1 Solirubrobacteraceae bacterium | reverse complement strand
AGCTGGCCGGAGCGCGGGTGACGGCGGTCGCGAGACGAACGGACGGGCTGCGCGAGCTCGGTGCCGATGAGCTGCTCACCGAGCTCGAGCCCGGCGGGCCGACCTTCGACGTGATCCTCGATGCGGTCGGCGGGCCGGTCCTCGCCGCCGCGCTCCAGCGCGTGGCGCCGGGCGGCCTGGTGGTCAGCTTCGCCTCGACCGTTCCCGATCCGGTCACCTACCCGACCCGCGAGCTGTTCTCGCGCGCGCCGAGGGCGCGGCTGTACGGCCTGTACATCTTCACTGAGCTCGCCTACACCCGCAGCGGCAGCGCCGACCTGCGCCGCCTCGCCGAGCTCGTCGCCGACGGCCGGCTCGATCCGCAGATCGACCGGGTCGACTCGTGGGAGCACGCCGGCGGCGCCGTGCAGGCGCTGCTCGACCGCCAGGTCGCCGGCAAAGCCGTCCTGACCGTCGACTGAGAGGGCCCGCGAGGCGGGGAGAGGGCCCCGCGAGGCGCTGGGGCGCGCGATCATTCCCGAACAGGCCACACGGCGACTCTGGCTGGTCTGATTGCTGACAAGCCCGACCGATCGCGCGGCCGTTGCCAGGGCGGCACCATCCACCGGGCATTGACGAGGTTGTGCAGCGCTTCTGCGTTACACCAGGAAGCCGTGCAAAGACGACGCCCACGCCGGTATCGAAACCCGCCTGTGTTGAGGATTCATTAGGCGGCCTTTAGAGAGCCCCAAACTGGCTCGTTTCCGTGACGACTTGCAATAGATTGTCCTCCCTCTGGGAATTCGACCTCTGAGGAGGAGGATCTGTGAAGAGACACACCAGACCGATTGCGGCAACACTGCTCTCGGTCATCGCGGCTGTCGCGCTCGGGGCCTGTGGCTCGAGCTCGTCCAGCTCGTCTTCCGCCGCTGCTTCGGGCACTGGCACGGCGACGAGCGGAACCGCGAAGACGGGTGGCACCATCACCCTGCTGATGGGCGGTGCGCCCCAGTCGCTCGATCCGGGCATGGACTACACCACCCAGGGAGCCGAGGCTCTGTGGGTGACCTACACCGGCTTGACGACCTACGCCCACGCGCAGGGCGTTCCCGGGGCCAAGCTGATCCCGGGTCTCGCGACGGCGCTGCCGACGATCTCCAACGGCGGCAAGACCTACACGGCGACGCTGCGCAAGGGCCTCGTCTTCTCGGACGGCAAGCCGGTCAAGGCGAGTGACTTTGCCTGGACCGTCGAGCGCGCGATCAAGATTCCGTGGGGCGGCTCAGGGGCATTCCTGACGTCCCAGATCGCAGGCGCCCAGGCGTACGCGAACGGCAAGGCCAAGACGATCTCGGGCATCAAGACCGACGACGCGACGGGCAAGATCACGGTCACGCTCAACGCGCCGTACGGCCCGTTTGACAACGTGCTCGCGTTCCCCGCGATGGGTCTGGTTCCGTCGGGCACCCCAATGAAGAATGAGCCGACCAACCCGCCCCCGGGCGTCGGGCCCTACAAGACCACGAACATCGTCCCCAACCAGGGATGGGAGTCGGTCATCAACCCGGACTACGCCAAGGAAGCGATCCCGGGCATTCCGGCCGGCCACGTCAACGTCCAGGTCAAGCTGTCGACCAACGTCCCGTCGAACGCGCTGTCGGTGCTCAACAACACCGCCGACATCTTTGACTGGGCCGACACGATCCCCGGCAGCCTGCTGCCGCAGATCAAGGCCAAGGCGGCTGATCGGTTCGCGCAGGTCAACCTGGGTGGATCGACCTACTACATCTTCCTGAATGTGACGCAGAAGCCGTTCAGCAGCCAGCTTGCCCGCGAGGCGGTCGTGACCGGGCTCAACCAGGACGCGATGAACCGGCTCGGCTCGGGCACGCTGATCCCAGCGTGCTTCTTCCTGCCGGCCGACGTGCCTGGCCACATCGGCGGCTACGGCTCGTGTCCGTACGGGACCCCCGGAACCGGCAACCTGGCCAAGGCCAAGCAGCTGGTCCAGCAGTCCGGAATGGCCGGCACGCCGGTCACGGTGTGGAGCCAGGGCCGTCCGCCGCGCCAGCAGTGGATGACCTACTACACGCAGTTCCTGAACCAGATCGGCTTCAAGGCCACGCAGAAGGTGATCGCTGACGCGACCTACTTCACGACGATCGGCAACACGAAGCTCAAGCCCCAGACCGGCTTTACGGACTGGAACCAGGACTTCCCGAACCCGGTCGACTTCTACCTGCTGGTCGACGGGAAGACGATCCTGCCCACGAACAACGAGAACGTCGGCATGACCAATGACCCGCACATCAACAGCGAGGTCGCCAAGCTCGCCACGACCCCGACCACGCAGCTCAGCTCGGTCACGGCGCAGTGGCAGTCGTTGGAGCGGTACCTCGCCCAGAAGGCGTACGTAGCGCCGTTCGGTTACCAGACGTTCCCGAAGTTCGCGTCTGACCGGATCAACTACGGGGCGGCGCTGATGAATCCGATCTACGGTTGGGATTGGACCTCTCTGCAGATGAAGTGATTTGAGTGCGCCGGGCCGGGGCAGTAGTACGCTGTCCCGGCCCACGTCGCTCCTGCTTTTAGTCTCTGAATGGCAACCTCAGCTGAACGCCTCGGCACCGGCCTCGAATTCTCCGACGATCTCGCCGGGTTCGGTGGCGCGGACGAGGAAAAGCTTCCACCTGGCATAGGGCCGTGGAGGCTCGCGTGGCGCCGTCTGAAGCGCAACAAGGTCGCGCTGTTCTTCGGCGGCCTGTTCGTGTTGATCGTGGTCCTGTGCCTGCTGGCGCCGGTGTATGCCAGTCATGTGGCCCACACCACCCCGCAGGCCGAGAACATCACGGGGACGGTGAAGGTCGGCGGCAAGCAGGTCGATATCGTCAGCCCAACTGACATCCCGATCGGTCCGACCTGGCACAGTCACTACTTCCTCGGCGCTGACGGCAACGGCCGGGACGTCGCCGTGAGGCTGCTGTACGGCGGGCGCAACTCCCTGCAGATCGGGGCCGTCGCCACGGTGATCACGATGGTCCTGGCACTCATTCTCGGTGTCTGGGCCGGCTACTTCCGCGGGATCGCCGATGGCTTTATCAGCCGTGGCCTGGACATCATCTGGGCCTATCCGGCGGTACTGCTCGGGATCACGCTCGGCACCGTGCTGGCGGTCGGCGGGATCGGGCCGTTGCACGGCACCAACCTGTACGTCCCGGCGGTGGTGATCGGGATCGTCTACATCCCGTATGTGGCCAAACCCGTGCGCGGTCAGGTGCTCCAATTACGCGAGCGCGAGTTCATCGATGCCGCCCGTCAGCAGGGCCAGAGCGACTGGAAGATCATGTTCTTCGAGGTGATGCCGAACCTCGCGTCGACGATCGTCGTCTTCATCCCGCTGATCCTCGCCAACGCGATCCTGCTCGAGGCCGCGCTCTCCTACCTCGGCGCCGGCGTGCAACCGCCCAACCCATCCTGGGGGACCATGATCTCCGACGGGATCATGACCATCCCCGCCGCGTTTCACAATGTGCTCATCCCGGGGATCATGCTCGTCCTGTGCGTGATGTCGATCAACATCTTCGGTGACGGTCTCCGCGACGCGCTGGATCCGCGGGCCAAGGTCCGGATCGCGCACTGATGCCTGAGCCTCTCAGAGACCCATGAGTCGCTTCATAGTCCGCCGTCTGCTGGCGATGGTGGTGGTGATGTTCGTGATCTCGCTGCTCACGTTCCTGCTGTTCGAGGCGATCCCGAACGGGAACCCGGCGTTCCGGCTCGCGGGTCGCACCGCGACCCCGCAGGAGATCCACCAGATCGAGGTCAAATACGGCTTCAATCAGCCGATCTACGTCCAGTACCTGCGGACGATGAAGAACATCTTCACCAACCAGGCCTACTCCTACACCCAGGGATTCAACGTCCTCTCCGAGATCAAGGCGGGCCTCCCGGCGACGCTGTCGCTGGCATTCGGCGCCGGCTTCATCTGGCTCTTCACCTCGATCCTCGTCGGCACCTTAGCCGCGATCAAGGCGGGTAGATACACCGACCGCGTGCTGACGATTCTGGCGATGTTCGGGGTCTCGTTCCCGCCGTTCTTCCTCGGAGCGGTCCTGATCTACTACTTCGGGTACAAGTGGAACATCTTTCCGTTAGGTGGCTACGTGAAGTTCACCACGGACCCCGTTCAGTGGTTCGTGCATCTGATCCTGCCCTGGTTCACGCTCTCGGTGCTGTTCGTCGGCTTCTACTCGCGGGTGCTGCGCTCGACGATCCTCGACACGATCAACGAGGACTATGTCCGAACCGCCCACGCCAAGGGGCTGTCCGATCGCCAGGTGCTGCTGCGCCACACGCTGCGTAACAGCCTGATTCCGATCATCTCGCTGTGGGGCCTGGACATGGCCCAGGTGATCGGCGGCGGCGCGATCCTGACCGAGTCGATCTACAACCTCCACGGTGTCGGACAGCTGGCCGCCCAGTCGATCGGCCGCCTGGACATCATCCCGATCCTGGTGATCGTGATGCTGACGGCGTTCGCGGTCGTGGTGCTGGCGGCGATCATCGACATCGTCTACGCGTTCCTCGATCCGCGGATCAGGCTCGCGGCATGACGACCGACGGCGCATCGCCACTGCTCAACGTATCCGGGCTGAAGGTCTCGTTCGCCACCGAGGACGGGGTCGTGCAGGCCGTCGACGGAGTCTCGTTCACCGTCGAGCCCGGGGAGATCGTCTCGATCGTCGGCGAGTCGGGCTCGGGCAAATCGGTGACCGCGATGACTCTGATGGGACTGACCCGGGGACCGAACGCGAAGTTCGAGGGGACAGCGGAGTTCGACGGCACAGAGCTCGTCAACGCCAACGCACAGCAACTGCAGCGGATCCGTGGCGCCGGGATCGCGATGGTATTCCAGGACCCGATGAGCTCGCTCGATCCCGTGCATCGGATCGGTCACCAGATCGTCGAGCAGATCCGCGCCCACGACCACAAGATCTCCAAGGCGCAGGCGCTCGACCGCGCGGTCGAGCTGATGGAGCGGGTCGGGGTTCCGCGGGCCTCGGAGCGGCTGCGGTCCTACCCGCACGAGTTCTCGGGCGGCATGCGCCAGCGCGTGATGATCGCGATGGCGCTGTCGTGCTCTCCCAAGCTGCTGATCGCCGACGAGCCGACGACGGCGCTCGACGTGACGATCCAGGCGCAGATCCTCGACGAGCTGCGCCAGTTGCGAGATGAGACCGGCGCCGGGGTGATCCTGGTCACCCACGATCTCGGAGTGGTGGCCGACATCGCCGACCGCGTGATCGTCATGTACTCCGGACGCGTGGTCGAGGAAGGAACGCTCGACGACATCTTCTACGACCCTCAGCACCCGTACACCTGGGGACTGCTGGGCTCGATCACGCGCATCGACGCCGACCGTTCGCAGCGCCTGCCGGCCATCGCCGGGATGCCGCCGTCGCTGTTGCGGCCCCCGAGCGGCTGTCATTTCCGGCCGCGCTGCCCGCACGCGTTCATCAAGTGCACCGATGTCCCCGAGCTGATCAACCGGGTCCCGGATCGCCCCGAGAGCCGTGACCGCTGCTTCCTCGAGCTCGAGCAGAAGCGGCGGCTGCGGCAGGTGGGAGGCCAGATCGGTCTCGCGGCACCCGAGCCGGTGGCGCAGTGACAGACGTCGCGGACACCCCGGCCACCGAGACGAGGACAACCGGGCCGCTGATGGCGGTCCAACACCTGAAGGTCCTCTTCCCGATCAAGAGCGGCGTGATCATCGACCGCGTCGTCGGACGGGTCCACGCCGTCGACGACGTCTCGTTTCACCTCGACGAGGGCGAGACGCTCGGTGTCGTCGGCGAGTCGGGCTGTGGCAAGACGACCCTGATTCGGGTGCTCGTGCGGTTGATCGCCGCTACCTCGGGCACGATCGAGTTTCGCGGGAAGGACATCACCAAATCAAAGCGACGCGAGATGGTGCCGATCAGGCGCGAGATGCAGATGGTCTTCCAGGACCCGCAGGCGTCGCTGAACCCGCGCAAGCGCGTCGGCCAGATCCTCGCCACGCCGCTGAAGCTGCGCGGCGTCGGAGGCGACCAACTGGCCACGGAGAGCCAGAAGCTGCTCGACCGCGTCGGCCTGAGCGGCGAGCATCTCAACCGCTTCCCGCACGAGTTCTCGGGCGGCCAGCGCCAGCGCATCGGCATCGCCCGCGCGCTGGTGCTGCATCCCAAATTCGTGGTGTGCGACGAGCCGGTTTCCGCCCTCGACGTGTCGATTCAATCCCAGATTCTGAATCTGCTCGACGATCTGCAGCATGAACGCAAGATCGCGTACCTGTTTATCGCACACAATCTCGCCGTCATCGAGCATTTC
>DATNKY010000492.1:0-7076 GCA_035603155.1 Solirubrobacteraceae bacterium | reverse complement strand
GCCGCCGCCAGCACGGCGGCCGCGATCCGATTGGCCAGGCGCTCGGTGCGACTGACCAGCGGCTCGAGCTCAGCCGCGCGCAGGTGAGCCTCGAACCCGCCGCTTGCCGCCAGCTCGAGAATGCGATGCAGCTGCCCGGGGAAGTCCACAGCAAGCTCGGCCAGATCCACTCCTGCCTGCCCGGCGCGTCTGGCCAGAGCGGCTGGAGAGAGCTCGGCGGCCAGGTGACGGTAGACGTACGGGCGAAGCTCCTCGACCAGGCGGAAGTCGGGATCTAGCTGCTCTGCCATCCCCTCATTCATGACGAACGCCTTCAACAGCAACACCAGCTCTCGCGGAGGCCTGAGACGGTGCCGGCGAACGATTTCCAGGATCTCGCCGCTCACGGTGCCGAAATCGAGCTTGCCCGGACCGCGGCTGGAGTAGCGGTCCAGCAGCTCCGCGAGGTCGTCACGCAACCGCTCGCGGTCGACCCGTGCGCTCGCCGCGCCCAGTCCGAGCAGCGCGGCTGCCAGGCGATCGGGGTTGCCGCGTACGAGCGCGACCGCCAGCCCCGCCAGCTGGTCGCGGAGCTCCGCATCCAGCGCCCCAACCATCCCGAAGTCGATCAGTCCGATTCCGCCGCCGGGCTTGATGAAGAAGTTGCCCGGGTGCGGATCGGCATGAAAGAAGCGATCCTGGAACACCATCTTGGCCATCACGTCCGTGCCGTGCTTGGCGAGGTCGTGGCGGTCGATGCCCGCCTCGTCGAGCGCGGCGAGATCTGTGATCTTGATGCCCCGGATCCGTTCGAGCGTGAGCATTCGCGAAGTCGTCTGCTCCCAGAACACCCTGGGGATCTGGACATCCGCGTGTTCCGCGAAGTTCGCCGCGAACTGCTCGGCGTTCCGGCCCTCACGCAGGTAGTCGAGCTCGGCTCGCAGTGTCTGCGCGAACTCCTCGGCGATCCCGACCACGTCATATTCCGCCATCTGCTTCGAGCGACGGCTCGCATGCAAGGCGCTGTTCATGAGGATCTCGAGGTCGAGCTCGACCTGCTCCGTCGCCCCCGGCCGTCGGATCTTCACGACGACCTCGGTCCCGTCCGGCATTACTGCTGCGTGAGCCTGCCCGATCGATGCGGCCGCCAGCGGCTCTGGGTCGAACTTTGCAAACACGCTCTCCGGTTCGCCGCCGAGCTCGGTTCGCACGAGCTCCTGCACGACCTCGGCTGGAAGATGCGGCGCGTCGTCCTGCAGCTTCGCGAGTTCGAGCCGAAATTCCGGCCCGACTAGGTCAGCGCGCGTCGACAGCACCTGACCCAGCTTGATGAACGTCGGCCCGAGCTCCTCCAGCGCGAGACGTAGACGCTCTGGAGCCGTTGCCTGGTGGTGCGCTTCAACGTGAGGCTCGAGGGCGGTGAGGTGCTGGAGCCCACTTGCCTCCATCAAATAGCCCCAACCGCGACGTCCCAGGACGCCGGCGATCTGCCGTCGGCGATGGTTCAGTGCCTTTCGGCCCAGGGGCGGCTCGCCAACTCCGTCGTTGTCGTTCTCGCTCCGTGTCGCCTTGTTTTCTGCCGCCGTCGTCTGGTTCATCAGTGCGCTCTTGCCGTTCTGACTGTCGTCGGGTCTTGGCTAGGAGAACCATCGCGGCGTTTACGCGCCGGCCTGTCCAGGATCGCGGTGAGCGGCGCAGGATCGCGGTTAGCTCCAATCCATTCAGGGTTGCTCGTACCCGGGTGAGCTGTCCTCACCGGATCGTGGTGATTTCTGGCAGCTCGAATGCGCGCGCGGCCGGGGCGCCGCTCGCGCGTCCATTTCTGCTCCGAGTTGTGACTCCACCCAAATGGCTCAGAGGCGCCGCGGGTGCAGGTCCTCGGGCGGGTTACGCAGGACGACCGGCTGCTTCTTGGTCTTCTGCAACAAGATGAACGCGACCGTGCCCAAGATCGCCGGGACCCAAAGCGAAATCACGTGGTAGACGAGCGTGGCGGCCGTGGCCACCGTCCCGCCCACGCCGTAGAGGACGAGCATGCCGATCATGCTGCCATCGAGGATGCCGATTCCGCCGGGCACCGGGATGAAGTTCGACAGGTAGCCGATCTGGTAGGCCAGCACGACAGGGGCCAGCGGCGGCATGTGGCCGGCGGCGGCAAAGCACGCGAACAGCACCGCGATGTCGAACCACAGGTAGCCGATCGCGCCGACGATCCGCCAGTCGGGATGAAACACGAGTCGTTTCGTGTCGCGTACGCTCGCCGCCGTCTCGGTCAGAAACGCCTCAAGTCGACCGGGCTGCACGCGACGGAGAATCCTGTCGACATAGCGCGGCAACAGGAGAAACAGGACCAGCACGACGACGCCGACTGCCGCCGGCACAATGCTGAGCAGAAGGTTGCGAGGCCCGGGGAGGCCGAGGAACAGGCCCAGGCCTGCCAGGATCAGCGTGATCACGTTGATCGCGCTCGTATAGAGGAACAGCACCGCCGAGCGCTCGGCGATCCGGCGCGGAGGTGCTCCCCGCTCGACCATCAGCCACGCGCCCACCGCCAAGCTGCCCGCGCCCCCGAGCGACACCGCCGCCCCGAACGCCTCTTCGCTGAGCGCCACCCGGGCCCCGAGCCGCACCGGCGCCCGGTCGAACACCTGCAGGAACGCCAGGACGTAGCAGGCGCACGAAACAACTTCGAGCAGGACCGCGACGACAACCCACTGCAGCTTCATGTTCGACACCGTGGTCGCCACGCCCTTGAGCCCCGGGACTGCCAGCAGCAGCCCAACGGCCAGCGCGAGCGCCAGGACCAGCGTGATGAACCCGTTGCGCAGACTGCGGCGCGCCTTGGAAGCGTCCAACTGCGCTGGTTGAGACGTCTGGACTGAGCTCATGTCTCACGCAGTCGATGATGCGTGATGCACCCTGATCATCTCAGGGCGTGCGCGGTTCGAGGTCGTGGCCACTGCCGGCTTCGGCTTGGATCGTTGCGGAGCGCTCGTCGACCAGCCCGAGGTGGATGATTTGCGGCCCGGTTATCAAAGCGTTGACCCAGTCCGAGAGCACGCGCAGACGCCCCGACGGGAGCGCCAATAGGTGGTAGGCCCGGCCGGCGAGCTTGGCGATGAACCCGCTCACCCTGATTCCTAGCGGCGTCGCGATCGCGTTGCGGCCGGTCAGGTCGACCGCGAATCCAAGGTCGCGGTGCTTGTATGCCTGGGTCTCCCGGTTCTCCAGCGAGGCGGCCACGTTGCGGGCCGCCATGACGCCTTGCCGCTGTGCATGCTGGGCTGTTTGGGCCGTGATCTGGCCGGGACGGGCGAGGTCGGGCACAGCGGCCGCGTCGCCGAGGGCGAACACGTGCGGGTGGTCGCGCGCTTGCAGCGCGTCGTCGACGATCAGCCGCCCATGCTCCACGGCCAGCCCGACCTCGGAGATGAGTGGGGCAGGCGCGACGCCCGCGGTCCACACCACGGTCCGAGTTGTGAGCGTCTCCCCGTTGACCAGCCTTACATGGCCGGGCGCGACTTCGGCGACCGGGGTGCCAAGGCGGACGTCGACGCCCGTCTGGCGCATCCGGGAAAGTGCGCGACTCGCGAGCTTGGCAGGGAACTGCCCAAGCGCGGTTGGTCCAGCCTCGATCACCGTCCAGCGCACCGATTCGGACTCGAGCCTGCGGTGCTGGCGCAAGGCCGCACGCGCGAGCTTGTGGCCTTGCGCAGCCAGCTCGAGCCCAGTGAATCCACCGCCGACAACCACGAACGAGCCGAGACCGTCGCGAGCGTCGGCATCGCTGGCTGAGCCGGCGAGCTGCAACTGGCGCAGAATGTGCTCGCGCAGGTAGATCGCCTCGGCGATCGTTTTGAAGCCGTGCGCGTATTCGTGAACACCGGCGATGCCAAACGTTTCGGTGACCGAGCCAGGGTTGAGCACCAGGCGATCCCACGCGAGCTGCTGGTCGTCGCCGTCAGTCGTGCGGACGGTGCAAGTCTGCGCAGTAGCGTCAACGGAGGCGACAACGCCTACGACCACTGTCGAGGACGGGAGTGACGCGGCGAGTGGAGTGGCGACGCACGCCGGGTCGACCACACCTCCTACTACATCCGGGAGCAGTGCCGAGTAGACCGTGTGATCCGCCGGGTTTACGAGCACCACTTCAGACGACGCAGCGAAGTGTCGGTCGAGCCAACGAGCGCAGTGGAACCCAGCAAAGCCGGCCCCGATGATCACGATCCGAGGTCGGCCGTCAGCTGGTTGCGAAGGTTTCACGCTCGCCTCGCGATGACAAGAGAAGCCACTGGTCCCATCCGCTATCGCGCGACCCGGGCTCATCCGAAAAGGGACGCGCGAGCTCTCTTATCTGCCTTCTCACTGTGACTCCTCGAGAGCACTGCGATTAGTTCGCGAGGGTTCCGTCGAAGTCGATCGTGGCGTGGGTGCCGTCGCAGAACGGCTTGTTCGAAGACTGTCCGCAGCGGCACATCGACATCGGATCGGGGTGCTCGAGCTCGTGCCCATCCGGCGCGACGAGAGTAACGCGGCCCGAGACGATGTAGGGACCGTCTTCGCTCGGGGTGATGGTGACGTCGGGCATGTGCAGCGACCTTTCACTAGTAGATCTTGATCGTCTTGGAGAAGGGGAGCTGGCGGATCCGGGTGCCGGTGAGCGCTGCGATCGCATTAGCGAGCGCCGGAGCGACCGAGGGGACGCTGACCTCCCCGACTCCGGTCGGCGGCTCGGTCGACTCGATCAGGTGCACCTCGATCTGCGGGACCGAGCGCATCCGCATGACCGGATAGGTGTCGAAGTTCTGGGTGACGATGTCGCCGCCATCGCCGAGGACGACCTCGCCCCACGCCGCGGCGCTGATTCCCCAGAGCAGTCCCCCTTCCACCTGCGCACGGATGAGATCTGGGTTGACGTTTCTCCCACAGTCGAGCGCGAAGACGATCCGCTCGACGTGCACGCGGCCCCGCTCGTCGAGCGAGACCTCCGTGACCTGGGCGCTATTGCCGAGAAAGCCGGAGCTCGTGATCCCCCGCGCCCTGCCTTCGGGCAGCGGCGACCCCCAGTCGGCGCGCTCGGCGGCGAGCTCGAGCGCGCGAACCGTCCGCGGACTGTCCGCCAGCAGCTCTCGCCGGAACTCGACCGGATCACGGCCGGCGGCGATCGCGAGCTCGTCGATCGCGGACTCTCGTGCGAATTCGGTGTGGGAGTTGCCGACCGACCGCCACACCATCGTCGGGATCGCCGACTCGAAGTTCGTCGACTCGAGACGGAAGTTCGCGACCGCGTACGGCGGGTCGACCGCGCCGGTCGTCGTGAAGAAGTCGACCCCATTGGTGAACATCACGTCGCGGACGAACGGCAGGTTCACCGATGTGGGCGCGGCCACGATCTGCTGATGCCACGCCGTCAGGCGGCCGTCCGCGTCGGCCCCGGCACGCACGCGGTGAACCGCCATCGCGCGGTAGCGGCCGACCTTGAACTCCTCCTCGCGGAACGACTGGAGCTTGATCGGGTGCTTCCAGTCGAGCGCTCGCCCGATTTGCACCGCCTCGGCCGTGGGATCATGTTCGGCGCTCGAATGAAGTCCGAACGAGCCGCCGGCGAACGTGATGTGCACCTCCACCTGCTCCTTGTCGATCCCGGCGATCGAGGAGGCATTCATCTTCACGTACTCAGGCGCCTCGCTTCCCACCCACACCTCGAGCACTCCGTCGTCACGCATCCTGCACACCGCGTCGTTGGGCTCCATCGGAGCGTGAGCCAGGTAGGGCAACGTGTATGTCGCGTCGACCGTCGAGGCTGAGTCGGCCAGGGCCGCGTCGACGTCGCCCTCGTCGCGAGCCGTAACGGCGTTCTCGCCCGACTCGAGCAGCCGCAGATGCTCTGCAAGCAGCTCCGCGCTGCTCCGCCGCTCGGCGTGCGCGTCGTCCCACTTCACCACCAGCGCGCGCAGTCCAAGGTAGGCGTCGGCGTAGGTCTCGCCGACGACCGCAACGCCCTCGTCGATCGAGACGACCGCGACCACGCCGGCCTCGGTGAGCGCCGCCCGGTCATCGATCGAGGCGACCGTGGCGCCGAACCTCGGCGGGTGCAGCACGACCGCCGTCAGCATTCCGGCGAGGCTCTGGTCGATCGTGTACTGGGTCATGCCGAGGATCTTCGGGACGGCGTCAACGCGCAACCGCCCCTCGCGCCCGATCAGCTTGTAATCGGCCGCGTCCTTCGGCTGCACACCAGCGGGAACCGCGAGCCGCTCAGCGCGCGCCGCGAGCTGCGCAAAAGTCGCCTGCCTTCCGCTGCGGTGGCGCACAACGCCTTTTTCCACCTCGACATCGTCGGCGGGAACCGCCCACGACTCGGCCGCGGCGGCCACGAGCCGCGCCCGTGCTTGAGCGGCGGCCAGCCGGTAGCGCACCCAGAACCCCTTCATCGAATTGGACGCGCCCGTCAGCTGGAAAGCGCTGCCGAGGTCAGGGTTTCCGTAGACGTCACCGTTCGCGCCCCTCCCGTTCGCGGCATTGACGACCCGAACCGAATCGAAGTCGGCGTCGAGCTCCTCGGCAACGATCGTCGCGAGCCCCGTGTGGATCCCCTGACCCATCTCGATCTGACTCGAATACGCAACGACAGTGCCGTCCTCATGGATGCGGATGTACGGATGCACGGGGTCGACAAGCTCCGCGGCCGTGAGCCTGCGATCTTCGATCTCGGGCGGAGCGACAAGCGGCGCAGGCCGAGCACCCTCACTCAACGTGCCGGCTGCTGCATGGATCGCGGCGCGGATCCGGGGGTAGGTCCCGCATCGGCATAGATTGCCGCTCATCCACGTGTCGATCCTCGCGTCGTCAGGGGAGGGATCTGACTCGAGTAGCGCGACCGTCGCAAGCGTCTGCCCGGGCTGGCAGTAGCCACATTGTATGACGTTGCCTTGATGCCAAGCTTCTCGGACGGCGTCGAGGACGCGGCCCGACGCACCCTCGACCGTCGTCACTTGCTTGCCGGCGGCGCGTTCGGCTGCGACTTGGCACGACTTCGTGTTGCGTCCATCGATTAAGACGGTGCATGCTGCGCAAAAGCCGGCTCCGCACCCGAA
>DATNKY010000418.1:0-2526 GCA_035603155.1 Solirubrobacteraceae bacterium | reverse complement strand
GCCCTTACCGAAATAGCTGATCAACGACAACAGCGACCGAACCTGGCCACCGGCAAACGACGTGAAATAGACGGACAGAACCCGAGGTCCCGCCGCACCAGCATCACTCGAAGACATCCGCTGCTCGCTTCCGGTCAGGCGATTGGCGTCGTGAAACAGCCGATTCTCAAACTACGACAACGGACACGAGAGTCCGTCACCCCGATCGGATGAGACATAAGCACGAGCCGGCCCGATCAATCACCCGGGTCCGCGCGGCGATCTCGGGGACTCACTCGTCCGTTGGCAGCGGCCTCGCGCTCCGACTGACAATGTCGTAGGCCCGGCCTCCGTGCCGAGCTCACGACGCGCGCAGCCAGGCTTACGCCGGCTCCTCCTCGCCGAACACAATCAGGCCGTGCAGGATGTACACGCACAGCGCGAAAATGGCTAATGACCACCATGGGTGCGTTCCGCCGATCGACAGCAGCGACTCGAGCGCGCCAATGCTGGCCGCGAAGATCCCAATGAACCGGCCATAGCCTCCGCCCCCGAACAACGAGAACCCGGCGGTGAGCTGGATGATGCCGACGATGATCGTGATCCACCCCCACGTGTGGAGGCTTGAGAAGACGAACTGCGTGTTGGCAAAGAAGTGAGCGTTGCTTGCCGCACCGATGCCGTAGATGATGTTGAGCGTACCTGCGATCAGCAACAGCACGGCGACGAAGACCGCCCGGCCTGTACCTTTCACATCCGCCTCCCTGTTCTCCCGACGGCCGTGGTCGACGATCGCCAAGGTTGGATTAGAGTTTTCGGCCGCTGCACCATCGGCGACCGTCACCCTCGCCGCATCACCCCATCAGCATGAAAACGCCGGCGAACGGCGGTGCCTCAAGCGCCGTTAGGTAAGTGACGAACCGGTCTCACGTGCTCGTGTTAACGAGCCTATGCGAGGGTCGATCGGGGTGTTTGCCGATCCTCACGACGCGTGCGTGCACCATTGCTAGTCGCACGGGTCGGTGCGATCTTTACTTGTGGCTGCGTGGGCTGTTGCGCGGAGCCGGGGTAAAGCGCACGATCCATCTGATCTGACACAAGCGATGGGCCATCCGACACAAACGCCCGATGCGAGCGGCGCCGAGGTCATCTATCTGAACTGCCCCCGGTGCGGTTTGACCGTCACGCCCAAGGCGGACTGGCTCGCCGTCGAGCACTGCCCGAGGTGCATCGCTCGTAGAGGCTCGGTGGTCAGGCTGTTCGCGTCGACGCTGCCGGCAGACGCACTCTATGCCGCGGACGCCAGGCCCGATGCCGACGGGCTTGATCTCGGCGTTTCATCCAAACCGGGTGAGGACGGCGCGGGCGTCGGGCCGTAGCGTTTCCAATCTCGGTGAACAACGGCGGACCAGCGCCGGACACCCGGCAGATGAGGAGATCGAACATGGCAGTTGCGGCGGATGCTCAGACGGACAGCAGTGCGGCGCCGGCAGGCGCGAACGAGGCGGCAGACGTGTTCGTCGCGTTCGGGATCACCGGTGACCTCGCGAAGGTGATGACGTTCCGCTCGCTGTACCGGCTCGAGCGGCGGGGCCTGATCAACTGCCCGATCGTCGGCGTTGCGGTCGATGACTGGACCGTCGAGCAGCTCGTCGATCGCGCGCGCACGTCGATCGAGGGGACCGGCGAGACGATCGACGATGAGGTCTTCAAGCGCTTCGCCGCGCGACTCTCCTACGTGCAGGGCGACTTCGGCGAGGCCGAAACCTATAAGCGCGTCGGCGAGGCGATCGGGTCCGCGCAACACCCGGTCTTCTACCTCGAGATTCCGCCGTTTCTGTTCGGGACCGTGATCAAAGGGCTGTCCGAGGCGGGGCTGACCGCCAACGCTCGCGTCGTGGTCGAGAAGCCGTTCGGTCACGACCTCGAGTCCGCGCACGCGCTCGCGGCAGACATCCACCAGTACATCGACGAGTCCCAGCTCTACCGGATCGATCACTACCTGGGCAAGATGGGGCTCCAAGAGCTCCTCTATCTGCGGTTCGCGAACGCGAATCTCGAGCCGATCTGGAACCGCAACCACGTCGCCTACGTGCAGATCACGATGGCCGAGGCATTCGGGGTCTCTGACCGGGGTCACTTCTACGACCGCGTCGGGGCGCTCCAGGACGTGGTCGTCAACCACCTGTTGCAGCTGCTGGCGATGGCGACCATGGAGGCCCCGGTGGGCGCGGATGCGCGCACGCTCAAGGACGCGAAGTATGCGCTGTTTCGCGCGATGCCGGAGGCCGATCCCGAGCACTACGTCCGCGGACAGCACGACGGCTACCTCGAGATCGATGGCGTCGCGCCAGGATCGACCACCGAGACCTACGCGGCGATGCGGCTCGAGATCGACAACTGGCGCTGGGCCGGCGTGCCGATCTTCATCCGGACGGGCAAGCTCTTGCCGATCACCCAGACCGAGCTGCGGCTCGTGTTCCACAAGCCCCCGCGGCTCGGATTCATCTCTCCCTCGGGTCAGCGCGACCCGATCCAAAGCCAGCT
>DATNKY010000095.1:0-2212 GCA_035603155.1 Solirubrobacteraceae bacterium | reverse complement strand
GGAGCCAGGGGCGGCCGAGGTGATCTTTGACCCGAACTGAATCGAGGCGCCCGACCCGGGCGGCGTGAACTGCACGACGCGGAAGCCATTCTCAAACGCGAAATCGGCGTCGAGTCTCCAACCGAGGCTCGTGTAGAAGGCCTTTGAGCGATTGGCGTCCGCGACGGGGATCACGACGACCTCCAGCTTCATATCGACCGTCGTAACGCTCACGTCAGCGGTTGCGGTCACGGTGGTCGGGGTGTTCATGCTCATGGCGCTCTCCTATGGGTGACGGAAGAAAAGTTGGAGGGGTTCAGTGCCGACGCACTTGGTCAACGCCCCGAACGATGCAGCTGGGCCTTCCCACCGCCGTCATCCGCTTGTGCCGGCATGGACGGCGCGCCGGGCCCGCCTTTGGCCTCGATCGCCTTGACGCTGTGGTCGAACGCCTTGCGCAGGACGCTCTTGCCGATCGTTCCGAGCACCAACCCGAGGACTCGGCCCTTGGCGTTCTTGCCATCGCGGACGATGACGACGTCGACTGTGGTCTGGCCGCTGGCCCGCGGCGTGAGGGTGTACCTGTAGCCGGACGCGCCGTTCCACACGTTGGAGTCGATGGTCTTGAGGACGACGCGGTTCGGATCAGACCAGTCGTAGTGCAGACGCTCCCAGACGCCTCCGGAACCCTCAGTGACGTCGGCCTCGTGCGGGCCTACGGAGTGAACCTTGAGGTACTCGTCCGCGCTGTTGCTGAACACCTTGGAGCGCTCCGGCCCGAAGTCGGTAAGGCCAGCCACGAATTGCTCGGGCGTCAGGGTCGCGTTCTCGGCGAAATGGATCGTTGACATGCGTGCTCCTTGCGTGTAGAGAGTGGGGGTGAGTCTTGGGGTCCGTCCGCTCGTCTACGCAGAACCCCCGCGTCGCCCCAGGCCGATGCCGCCGCCGGTCATGACGACCACCTTGTCCCCCTTGGCGTCCATGGGGTCTCCTTTCGGTTGAGGTTGGATCTTCCGGCGGTCTGGGTGACGCGATTCCGTCGCCAGTCAGGGTCGCTGCTGTGTTGAGCGGTTCGCGCCGACGGTGGACGCTGGCCTGACCACCGGTCGGGTCACCCACGCCCCCGGGGCCACCCCTGCCTGTGAGCCGCCGGCCTCACGAGTCGCTCATCGTCGGCGCGTTGGAGTCGCCTCCGTCGGTCGCAACGGGGCCGGGAGCCGCTTGGCTGAGATGCGACTAGGGGTTCCCCAGATGCGAACGAAGTGCTCTCCCTCAACACTCTGTCTACCGGGAGTGACGTGCTCAGGGATGGGACAGGACTCGGAGAAGATCGTGTCGAAGCTCATAGGAGGGGTGCCTGTCTCACAGCCGGGGTGCTGGCGCAGCGGTGTCACGCCCGGAAATAGCTACGCGCGGGTTCTGCGTCGAGTCGCTACGACCAAACGCAACCGCGGCTCGCCCGTGAAGTTGGCGCATGAAGATTCAAGTTCCTAAGTACGCCGTCCACGACGAGGTCTGGGTCGACCCGGCAAAGACGGCGCTGCTCGTGATCGACATGCAGAATGACTTCGTCAAGCGGGGGGGCAGTCTGCTGGTGCCGGACGCGGAGGCGACTATCCCGGCGATTGAACGGCTCCGCGCACTCGCCCAAGCCAACGGGATCCGCGTGGTCTACGGCCAGGACACCCATCGTCTGGGAGATCCTGAATGGGAGATCTGGCCAGAACACTGCCGCGAGGGCAGCTGGGGGTGGCAGATCATCGCCGAGTTGGCCCCTACCGCAGAGGACACGGTCCTTCGCAAGGTGCGCTACGACGCGTTCTACGGCACGCCGCTTGACCATCTGCTGCAGCTCTGGGGCGTCGAGACCCTGGTGATCTGCGGCACCGTCGCGAATATCGGCGTGCAGGGCACCGCCGCGAGCGCCGCGCTGCGCTGCTACGGCGTCGTGATCCCGCACGATGCGATCTCAGCGCTGGACCGATTCGATCTTGAGGCATCGTTGCGCCAGACCGTGTTCGTGTTCGCCGGGCAGTTGACCACGGCGGACGGCGTGCGCTGCGCTGCAAGCGTCCCTGGGCCGCGCCAGTCGGGCACGTAGCCCTTCCCTCCCGTCGACCCACCACGGGAGTGCGGGATCGTCGGCATGTTAAGGGTATGTTGTCCAACGTTGGCGCCCTAAATATGCTCACACGTGGAGGTGAGGGCGGTGTTGGCCGGTCGCGGGACCGAG
>DATNKY010000358.1:0-3530 GCA_035603155.1 Solirubrobacteraceae bacterium | reverse complement strand
GTCGGTCGGCGAGCACGGCAACATGACCACGCTCCTGCTCCCGCACTCGCCGGCCTCGGTCGGTTCCCTGATGGACCAGGTCCAGCAGGGGATGCTCACGGGCAACCTCGCCGCCGACGCCGCCAGAAGCGGCGGCAACGGTGCACCGCGGGCACGTGCCGACCGCGCCTAGTCCGCGCGCGCTTGGAGAACGGTGATGGTGACTGGAAGCATGCTCGACCGCAGCGAGGGCATGACCCAATTTCTCGGGGTCGCCGCCGACTCGCGGCTGCTCGGGCAAGACCGGTTCAATCTGCCGGCCGCCGAGCAGAGCCCGAAGGCGCCCGTCCCACGGCACGAGCATGACCGGCTCATCATTGCCGGCTCGACGCTCACCGCGGTTTCGCTGGTGGCGGGCATGCTCTTGCTCCTGTACGGCGGCCGGCTGGCACCCGCACGCCGGCCCGCCGGGAGGCGACCCATTGCCGGATGGCATTCCTCAGGACAAAGCGCGATGAACCCGGAGGTCGCTGCGGCTCTCTTGTCCGCTGAGAAGTAGCGCGGGGGACACATGGCCGGCATCCAAGGGCAAGCCTGGCTTGCACGCACGGGCGGCGCTCACCGCGATCGTCGCAGCGAGACCGCACCCGCATGACTTCAGCGCTCCGCTAGGGGCCTCGCGGGCCTCTCAATCGATGCGTCGTGTCGCTCGGCTATCTACGCCGTCGCGACCCGCGCGACGGCCCGCTGGTAGGCGGCCGCGGCCTGCTCTTCGCGATCCAGCGCCGCGAGATACATGCTGAAGGCAAGCGCCTTCTCCGGTCGATCCGCGCACCTCCAGTTCTCATACGACACGGTGACCGCGGCGCAGGACTCGTGCCAGCTCACGTAGTCGTCCATCAGCTCGTCGACGTACTGCCGGCGCCTTTCTTCCACAAACGCCGAGCCTTGGTCGCGGGTGCGCCACGCGTTAGCCCGGGCCCTCATGCGCGCTCACTCCGGCTGATCGCCGCTCGGTGTGATGCGCGATTGACGTTGCCCGTGATGCCGCGCTGGCAATCCTCAGAAGCTAGCCGTCTTGTCGGGGCTGCTTCCGCGCACGCATCGATTGCTGGATGTTTCATCGACGGCCGCCTTTGCTGTTGGGGGGAGGTTTCGCGTGATCTACGATGCCAGGTAGTACTCGAATGGACAGACGCCCGAAACGACGAAACATTCCCGCCTCTCGGGTCGGAGCGTCAGCAGGGGCACATGGTTGTGCGCACGCTCGTTGCCCCGCATGCGCGAGCTGTTCGCGTGCGACTCGCTGCAGATCGCGCAGATAACCGAGATGAGCCTGCCAGCGCAGGTCGAGCTCCTGCCCGGTCGCTAGTCGTGCGGTGTCGTCATGAGCGTCGAGCAGCTCGTACACCAAGGGCGTCAGCTGCTCGACCGCTCCTGGCGAGGGCACGGCCCGACGGGGGTAGCGCGGTTCGTGCGGGGTCATCCGGGACACTCGAAGGGGCCTAGGCACGGCGGAAGCCCGGGGATGCGAATCACCGCGGCAGCCTCCGCTAGCACCGTCTCGCCCTCCATCGCCAAGACCTCGATCATCTCTTGCTCGAACTCCACCGTCCCCGTGTCGGAGTCAGCGAGCAGGGTCACGACGGTGGTGTGTGACCAGGCGGTCGGTGTCGGCGCTCGCCGAACCGCGTTCAAGGGAGATGCCGCCTCCGGGGAGTCGGGCGCAAGGGCGTGCCGCCGGACGCCGCCACCGGTCAGCTCGAAGCGATGGGGACCGAGCACGAACTCGCCGTTCTCAGCGGCCGTAAAGCGAGCGAGTGTCCAGTCCTTGGCCACCTCGACGAGATACTCGATCGTCGCGGTGCGCGATGGCATGCCGCTCCTACCGGTCACGAGAAGACTCCACTCCGACGGTGAGGTGCGGAAACCCGATCGTCATCTCTAGGCCGCCGATCTCGATGCGCTCGCTGCGCCACCCAGAGCTCGAGCAACGTGCTGGCGGCCGCGCGACAAGCGGCTCGTGATCGTCGCCTCAGGCGTGTGCAGCTGGCGAGCTGCCTGGCGATAGGACAGCCCGACGACGTCGACGGCCACGACCACGTCTCGATACGGCTGCGGGGCGGCAGCGATCGCTGCCATCAGCTCACGAGCGTCGATCCTTGCGGCGACCTCGCTGCCGGGTTTGGCATCGGTCTCGAGCAGAGGGACCGTGATCGGGCGCCGGCTAGAGGACCGCTGATGAGTGGCGTGGGTGTTGCGCAGCGCGCGGAGCAGGTAACCGACGTCGTTGTCGCCGCGAAGCAGGCGCGGGCGCGCCAGCACCTGCGCGAACGTGTCCTGTACAAGGTCCTCAGCCTCGTGGCGGGAACCGCACAGCGCCCCTGCGGCGCGTTGGAGCACGGCGATGTGACCCGAGAGGGCCATCGGATCGAGCTGGCGAAGCGGGGGGCTTGAATCCACGCCGAGTTGCTGGCCCTCGGGCGTCGAAGACTCGTCCGTGGACGCGCTCATGGGATCGGTACCCCGCGTGCGTACTCGGGCACGGTTCGCTCCGCCACGTACGGCGGAAGCCGCGTCGAGGACCTCGTGGGCACGGCCAAACACGCGTCCGCGCCGCGTGCCGCGCCCCTCCACCGCGCACGTCCGGCAGGGCTCGTCCCTGAGCACAGGTCGCGGGCACCCAGTGGTCGGGTCTCTTCCCCGATGGCGAGCAGACCGAACAGAGGGCTCGCGACGGCTTCGCGATTTGCGGGCTGTGGTGTCATGATCGGGTCCGTTCCGACGATCGACGCCACGCTACGCCCGGCCGTCGCGCTTGCCAACGGCAGGGATGCCGAACTTGTTACCGGATCGTGCGAGCGGAGGCTAGGCAGTTTTGCCTAGCCCAGGCCCTGCCGCAACGCGTAACCGGTGGCCGCCGATCGGGAGCGCACGCCGAGCTTGCGATAGATCGAGCGCACGTGCGAGTGCACGGTGCGCACGCTGAGGACCAGCCGTTCGGCTACCTGGGCGTCGGTCAGGCCGCCCGCCACGAGCTGCAGAACCTCCGCCTCGCGTACGGTGAGTCCAGCTGGATTCCCTGGCGGATGCGGATGCGCAAGGCCGAGGATCTCGGCGGCGCCCATCGCCCGCCCTCGCATCCACTCGGCGGCGAACCGCTCGTCGCCCAGGGCCCGCCGCACGCGGTCGGCGCTGCTTTCGGAGTCGGCATTCACGAACGCCGGCCACGCCGCGCCCGCCCGCTCACGAAGCGTTTCGGCGGCCCCGAGCAACCGCGCCGCCATGGCAGGCCCGTGCGCGCCCGCCAACCCCTCCAGGCACGCCGCCTCGAGCATCGGGTCGCCCAGCTCGCGCGCGGTCTG
This sequence comes from Solirubrobacteraceae bacterium, assembly GCA_035603155.1. GTDB lineage: Bacteria > Actinomycetota > Thermoleophilia > Solirubrobacterales > Solirubrobacteraceae > Palsa-465. The sequence goes on along the minus strand of DATNKY010000358.1, from coordinate 186 downwards.
AAGCCCCTGCTCGAACTGCAGGCGAGCCGCCGCGTGCGCGCCCCGTCGGGCGGCGACGTGGCCCAGTGCGCAGATCCCGCGCAGCGCCCACCAGCAATCGCCGAGCTCCCGAAACTCGGCCAGGGATTGCTCGAGCAGCTCGGCAGCGCGTTCTAGGTCACCGTCGGCGAGCGCCAGATAGCCGAG
>DATNKY010000405.1:0-7095 GCA_035603155.1 Solirubrobacteraceae bacterium | reverse complement strand
GGCTGGCGGACAGCTCGGGTTTGGCGGCAAGTCCGAACAGGAGGCTGTACTGGGCGTAGCTGAACCTGCCGATCTGTTGCGTCTCGCGTCCGCGCAGGCGCCGGACGGCGCCCATCGCGGCCTTGAACGATTCGCCGAGCGCGGTGAGCGGCTCGACCTCGCGTCCCGGTGACCCGCTCTCGGACTCGGGCTCGGCGGGCGGCGTCGGGGCCGGCGCCGGCGCATCGGCGTGTGCCGCGGTCATACGGCGAACGCCTCCGCCAGTGCCTCGTCCGGTGGGCCTTCGTTGTGCGCCTGGCGGCCGGCCCTGACCGCGCGCTCGGCGCGCAACAGGACGATGCAGGGAATGATCGCCAGCGCGGTCAACCCGGCCGAGACCCAGAACGCGGTCCCGTAGGCGGAGGCCTGCCCGGCGGCCGTGTGTACGCCGGTCAGGGCCAACTGCAGCACGACCGCGAGCACGGCGGTGCCGATCGAGCCGCCGACTCGTTGGAGCACGTTGAGCTGTGGGGTCGCGTCGGCGAGCTCGGATCTGTCCAGCGCCGCGAACGCCGCCGCCATCGCCGGCATGAACGCGAACCCGATCCCCATCCCGCGGATGAACATCGCGACCGACAGATACAGAATCGACGTGTGCGCCCCGATCAGCCCGAACGGGATCGTCGCGATCGTCGTCAGGATCACGCCGAACAGGGCCAGGGGTCCGCCGCCGAGGCGATCTGTGAGCTTGCCGGCGAGCGGCATTATCAGCGCCATCCCGAGACCTTGAGGCGCGGTCAGAAGACCGGTGTCGATGACGCTCTCGTGGCGGACCTCCTGCCAGTACAGGGGCAGCAGGATCATGCTGCCAAACAGCGCCGCGCCGAGACAGAACATCGCGACCGAGGCCGACGAAAACGTCGGACGGCGATAGAGCCGGAGGTCGAGCAGAGGACGCGGGACATGGAGCGCATGGACGGCGAACGCGGCCACCAGGGCAAGGCCGAGGAGGACCGGTGCGATCACCTTCACCGAGCCGATCGTCCCGGTAGCTCCGATCTCGGCGAGTCCGTAGGTCAGCAGTACGAGGCCGGTCGCCATCAGGGCGAGCCCAAGGAAGTCGAGGCGTTCGACCACTTCGGGCTTGATCCTTGGCAGCACGCGGAAGGCGGCGATCACGGCGAACACGCCGATCGGGATGTTGACGAAGAAGATCCAGTTCCACGACGCGTTCTCGAGGATCACGCCGCCGATCGTCGGTCCGAGGATCGGCGCCAGCATCGCCGGGACGGCGACGATGCTCATCACCCGGCCCATCCGCTTCGGGCCGGCCGCTTCGGCCATCATCAGCTGGCCGATCGGGAGGATCATGCCGCCGCCGACGCCCTGCAGGACGCGGAACGCGATCAGCTCGGTGGTCGTGCTGGCAAGTCCGCACAGCGCCGAGCCGGCCGTGAACAAGACGAGCGACGTGATGTAGACGCGCTTGGCACCGAACCGCCGCGCCGCCCAACCGGTTACCGGAATCACCGCCGCGAGCGCCAGCGTGTAGCCGGTCACGACCCACTGGATCTGATCGATCGTCGCGTGCAGCTCGTGCGACAGCGTGGCGAGCGCGACGTTGACGATCGTCGTGTCGAGGATCGACATGATCGAGCCGATGATCACGACGGCGCTGATGCGCCAGACGTACGCGTCGATACGGTCGGACTTGGTTGCGCTCATCCCGAGAAATTACTAAGGAACCGAATGATTCGGTCCCTAACCATAACACGGCCAGTCGGACGGCGCTGTTATCCGTTCGTCAACGAGCACGACGGGACAAGCCCGAGGGCCGCGCGCCGTCTATCGTCCACGCCGTGACCACATTTGCCGACCTTGGGCTCGAGCCCGACCTGCTGGCCGCCGTCCACGACGTCGGCTACGAGTCGCCGAGCCCGATCCAGGAGGAGGCGATTCCGCCGCTGCTCGAGGGACTCGACGTGATCGGGCAGGCGCAGACCGGCTCGGGCAAGACGGCCGCATTTGGGCTGCCGATGCTGCAGTACGTCGATCGGACGGAAAACGACGTCCAGGGGCTCGTGCTGACCCCGACGCGGGAGCTGTGCATCCAGGTCACCCAGGCGCTGCGCGCCTACGGCAAGCGGAAGGGGATCGACGTCGTCGCCGTGTTCGGCGGGGCTCCGATCCGCAGCCAGCAGGCGCAGTTGCGCGCAGGCGGTCAGGTCGTGGTCGGGACCGTGGGGCGCGTCAAGGACCTGATTTCGCGCCGCTCGCTGCTGCTCAACGTGTGCCGGTTCGTGGTCCTCGACGAGGCCGACGAGATGCTCGACCTCGGCTTCCTCGAGGACGTTGAGCGGATCCTCGCGCTGACCCCGTCGAGCCGTCAGACGGCGCTGTTCTCGGCGACGATGCCGCCGGAGATCAGGCGCCTCGCCGACCAGTACCTCTACAGTCCGGTGACGATCAAGGTCAAGACCGCGACGCTGACCGTGGACACGGTCGAGCAGTTCGCGCTCGAGGTCGCCGCGCGCGACAAGAACGACGCGCTGGTCAAGGTGATCGAGGCCGAGCACCCCGATCAGGCGATCGTGTTCGTGCGCACCAAGATCCGCTGCGACCAGCTCTATCGAACGCTCCGCGACCGAGGTTTCAACGTCCGCGCGCTGCACGGTGACATGACGCAGGGCGCGCGTGACGGCGTGATGATCGCCTTCAAGGGCGGGAGTCTGCCGCTGCTGGTGGCGACCGACGTGGCCGCTCGCGGACTTGACATCACCGGCGTCTCACACGTGATCAACTTCGACGTCCCGACCTCGCCCGACGTGTACGTGCACCGGATCGGGCGGACCGGCCGGGTCGGGCGCAGCGGGCGGGCGATCACCTTCTATGAGCACCGACAGCGCCGCGAGATCGAGGCGATCGAGCGCAATGCCGGCGTCAAGCTGTCGCCGTGGGTGGAGGATGCGCACGTCGCGCCGATGCCTGTGACGCCGCCTCCGCGCCGTCATTCCAAGCCTCGCGTATCGGACAACGGCGGCGGTCCGCTGAGCAAGCTGATCGTGTCGGGCGGCCGAGCGGCGGGACTCGAGCCCTCCGACATCATCCACGCGATCACCGCCGCCGCTCATCTCGACGGCGAGGCGGTGCGCAACGTCCGCGTGCTCGAGCGATTCACGTTCCTCGAGGTCCCGGAAAGCGATGCCGACCGGGTGATCGAGCGCACGCGCGGGACCGAGGTGCGGGGTCACGTGCTCGCCCTCGAGCGCGCCAAGGTCTGACCAGCTCGCGTCAGATCCGCGTCAGCGGACGGTCGGCACGGCGCGACTTCGGGCGCGCGCCTCTGTTGAGGGTGCAAAGCCCCAACCACCGGAGGTGATCCAATGCAACTCCGTTCGCTCTTCAATCGCCGGCCATCACCGGCGATCGCGATCTCCGTAACGGCTCTGTTCCTGTCACTCGGCGGCGTCGGCTACGCGGCCACCGAGCTGCCGCGCAACAGCGTCGGCAACTCGCAGATCCAGAATGGCGCTGTCAGTTTCACGAAGATCCGCCCAAACTCGGTAGGCAGAGTCAGGGCCAACGTGTCACAGCTGCAGGAGCGGGTGACCGGAACCTGTGGAGCCAGCTCGGCGATCGGCACGATCAACAAGTCGGGCAAGGTCACGTGTAACACCGCCCTTCCGACCGAGCTCGGTTCCACCAACAACACGGTCACGGTTCCGTCGACGCAGACGACGGTCACGAGCGCGGCGCTGCCGGCCGGACCGTCCTACCTCGCGTTCGCGAACCCGACCGCGAGCGTCGTCAGTGGGGCCAACGAGCGCCACGTGACGGTGAGCTGCACGCTGACCGTCGGCTCGAACACCCAGATGCGTCAGGTGACCGTCGATACAACGGGCAACGTCGGGGATGTCAGCAGTGGCTCGATCCCGTTGCAGGCGACCGGCCCGTCGGGCACCGCATCGGTGAGCTGCCAGAGCTCGGCCACCGGCTCGGCAATGGCTCCGCCGGTGACCGTGACCTCGGCGATCAACGCGGTCTCGATCGCGAGCTAGACAACCGACTGCGGTTGGTTCGTCGGGCGGCGACGCGCCGCCCGGGCCGCGGTCGTCCCTGTGGTTCTCCGGGCGGCGACACGCCGCCCGGGCCGCAGGGGTAGGGTCTGGAGCATGAGCACAGCGCACATGAACACATCCCAGGGCACGATCGCGATCGAGTTCTTCGACGATGACGCGCCCAACACGGTCGCCAACTTCCGCAAGCTGGCCGCCGACGGCTTCTACGACGGGATCATCTTCCACCGCGTGATCCCGGACTTCATGATTCAGGGTGGCTGCCCGCAGGGCACCGGCACCGGCGGCCCCGGTTATCAGTTCGATGACGAGTTCAATCAGCACAAGGTCGAGCGGGGGGCGCTGGCGATGGCGAACGCCGGCCCTAACACCAACGGGTCGCAGTTCTTCATCGTCACCACCGCGAGCGCCCCGTGGCTCGACGGCAAGCACACGGTGTTCGGACGGGTGACCGCCGGGATGGACGCGGTCGACGCGATCGAAGGGGTGCCGACGGGCGGTCAGGACCGGCCCCTGGACCCGCCGGTGATCGAGTCGATCGAACTCGATCCGAAGTAGCGCTAGCCTCCGCGCTCCCATAGAGAGCCGTAGGAGGAGCATGATGACGAGCACCGCGCAGCCCGAGATCGCCGACAAGAACGGCGCCGCGACCGAGTCAATCGCGGTCGAGAATCCGGCGACCGGTGACCTGATCACGACCGTTGAGCTGCTCGACGAGCAGGCGCTGTCGCAGCTCGCGGCCCGCGGGCGCGAGGCGCAACCCCAATGGCAGGCGATCGGATTCGCCGGCCGCGCACGGATCTTGCGCAGGGCCCAGAAGTGGATGCTCGACAACGCCGACCGCGTGCTCGATACGGTCGTCTCGGAGACCGGCAAGACCTACGAGGACGCCCAGGTCGCGGATTTCGGCTACACGGTCTCGGCGCTCGGCTTCTGGGCCAAGGAGGGGCCGAAGTACCTCGCCGACGAGCAGGTGCCGTCATGGAACAACCCCGGCACGGCGGGCAAGAAGTTGATCGTCCGGTACGCGCCGATCGGCCTCGTCGGCGTGATCGGACCGTGGAACTACCCGATCACGAACGCGTTCGGAGACTGCATCCCGGCGCTGATGGCCGGCAATGCCGTGATCCTCAAGCCGAGCGAGGTCACGCCGCTGAGCTCGCTCCTGATGGCTGACATGCTCGTCGAGTGCGGCATCCCCGAGCATGTGTTCACGGTCGCGACCGGTGACGGGTCGACCGGCGCCGCGTTGATCGGTCAGGTCGACTGCGTGATGTTCACCGGCTCGACGAAGACCGGCAGGGCGGTGCTGAAGGCGGCGGCCGACGCGCTCGTGCCGTGCTATCTCGAGCTCGGCGGCAAGGACCCGATGATCGTCTGCTCGGACGCCAACCTCGACCGGGCCGCCAACGCGGCCGCGTTCTACTCGATGAACAACGCCGGCCAGGTTTGCATCTCGGTCGAGCGTTGCTACGTCGAGGCACCGGTCTACGACCAGTTCGTCGACAAGGTGACCGAGAACGTCCGCGCGCTGCGCCAGGGTGCGCCAACCGGCGTCGGCACGGTCGACGTCGGGGCGGTGATCTTCCCGCCGCAGCTCGAGATCGTCGATGACCACGTCCGCGACGCCGTGGAGAAGGGCGCCAAGGTCCTGACCGGCGGCCATCCGGCTCCCGGCCCGGGGCGTTTCTACGAGCCGACGGTGCTGGTCGACGTCGACCATTCGATGAAGATCATGCGCGAGGAGACGTTCGGTCCGACCCTTCCGATCATGAAGATCTCGGACGCCGAGCAGGGCATCCAGCTGGCCAATGACTCCGCCTACGGATTGCAGGCGAGCGTCTGGACGGATGACGTGGAGCGTGGCGAGTCGCTCGCGCGCAGGATCCAGGCCGGCGTCGTGTGCGTCAACGATGCCCAGGTCAACTACACGGCACTGAACCTGCCGATGGGCGGATGGAAGAGCTCGGGCATCGGCACCCGGCACGGCGCCAACGGGATCCGCAAGTACACCAAGGTCCAGTCGCTGCTGGTCACCCGGCGCGCGCTCAAGCGCGAGCCGTTCATGTTCCCGTACAACCGGCGCACAACGATGCTGCTGCGGCGCTTCTACAAGCTGTTCTACGGTCGCGGCTCGCGCGACTAGAACGGAGGTCGGTGAGGCGACACGGAGGTCGGTGAGGCGACTCACCGGGTGGGGCGGGGCTAGCTCCCGCTGAAGTTGCTGTAGGTCGACGGGCCGAAGAACGGCAGCGACGGGTCGCTCGCGTAGCCAAGGCGCGGGAGCGAGAACAGCTCTTCGATGCTCGCCAGCAGCGAGTAGTGGTTGAAGTAGTCGGTCGTGTCGGAGCTGGCCGGGGTGACGTACTTGGAGATCAGCAGCAGCCCGACCTGTCCGCCACCGCCGGTCGGTGTCGTCTGACCGCCGGCCGGCGCGGTGGTTGTCGTCGAGGTGGTCGTGGTCGACCCAGAGCTCGTCGTTGGAGACGTCGTCGTCGCGGCGGTCGTGGTTGCGGAGGTCGTCGTGCTGGCGCTCGTCGGGACCGTGGTCCCGGGCGCGCTCGTGGTCGACGTCGTGGTCGTCGAGGCCCCGGATGTCGTCGAGGTCGTGGTGCTGGTCGTCGAGGTCGTGCTCGACGCTGGGAGGTTCGGGTACACCGGGTTGTCGCAGCAAGCGCTCGGGTCCGCATCCGGACCGCTCTGGGGCGCCTCGTCGAACGTGATCACGATCAGGCCGCCGTCCTTGTAGGCCGGTGATGCCTCGATCTTCGGAATCACCGAACGGAGGAAGTTGTCGGCCGCGTCCCCGGCGGCCTGCTCGTCGGTCGGCGCCGTGAAGGCGGGACCAGTGCTGGGCGTCTGGGTCGGGGTCGAGCTTGTCGGCGCGGTGGTGGTCGGAGTCGAACTCGTCGCCGGCGTCGTGACGCTGGTCGTGGTCGGCGTGGTCGACGCTGCGTTTGGCTCGGCGGGCGCGGTGCCGGTGTCGGTCGGGCTCGGGTCGATCGCCGGCAGGATCCCCGGGTTCGTGGCTGTCACCGAG
>DATNKY010000392.1:0-3535 GCA_035603155.1 Solirubrobacteraceae bacterium | reverse complement strand
CGCTGCACGGCAAGTCCAGTTCGACTACGGCACAGCAGGATTGGGCTCTGGCGGCCGTGCGCAGACCGGTGACCGACTCCCAGCGGTTCGACCGGGTGTGGGAGCAGGTCAGGGCCTACGACGGTGCCTACGAGATGCGGCCTTAGCCGACAGCGTGTACGAACGGGACGTTGTCGGGTGCCGCGTGGCGGGCTGCCAGCACTGCGCGGGCGGGATCACCGATCGGAATCCGCAATGGCAGCTCGGGCTTTTCGGCGGCGTCGGCGATCTCCGTCGCAACCTGCTCGGGGGTGATCATCGCGGCCCGCAGATCGTCGTCGCCCGCGAGGCCGGCGTAGGGGTCGTCGGCCAGCGTGTAGGAGGTCACGTTGTCGAGCGCGCCGGAACTCACCGCCCCCGGCTCGAGCAGCGCCGCCTGGACGCCGAACGGTGCGACCTCGATCGCGAGCGATTCCACCAGCGCTTCCAATGCCCATTTGGTCGACGCGTAGGCCGATCCGAGCGGCAACACGACGCGCCCGAGGACACTCGACATGAACAGCAACTTGCCGTCGCCTCGGGTCCGCATGCCCGGCAGGGCGGCTTGCGCGACGCGGATCGCGCCCACGGTGTTCAGGTCGAACAGTCGTAGCAGTTCGGGCAGCGGTATGGCCTCCACGGCGGCATAGAAGATTTCGGCGGGGTTGATGACGACGATGTCGACATCACCCGCGGCCGCGAACGCCGCGGCCACGCTGGCGTCGTCGGTGACGTCGAGGGCCAGCCGTTGGTCGAGGTCGAGGCCTTCGAGGGAACGGGGATCGCGGGCGGTACCGATTACGCGGTGACCGCGCCGGATGAACTCCTCGGTGATGGCGCGACCGATCCCGCGGCCGGCTCCGGTGACGAGGACTGTTGACATGGCGTTGCGCTCCTAGCTGGTGGGTTTCGCCGGACGTACTTTGGTAAACCGATCGGTGTACATCCTTGTTCCAACTTAGCCGAGATTTTCGCCGACGTAAACGCCGACGCCGTGAGAGGCCGGGCATACGATCGGCAGATGCGTGGTGCCAAGATCCTGATTACCGGTCCGACCGGACAAGTTGCCAGTCCCATCGCCCAGGCCCTGGCCGCCGACAACGAGGTGTGGGGCATCGCCCGGTTCACCAATGCGGCGGCCCGCGAGGACCTCGAAAAGGCGGGTATCCGGTGCGAGACGGTCAACCTGGCCGCCGGCGAGTTCGATGGCCTGCCTTCCGATTTCGATTACGTGCTCAACTTGGCGGTCGCCAAGAGCGGCGACTGGGACAAAGACCTCGGGGCCAACGCCGAATCCGTCGGCCTGCTAATGGCGCACTGCCGCAACGCAAAAGCCTTTCTGCACTGCTCGTCGGCCGCCGTTTATGATCCGCCGGACGACGAGCCGCGCAGCGAACGCGCCGCGCTGGGCGACAACCACAAGCCGTTGTTCCCGACCTACTCCATTTCCAAGATCGCCGGCGAAGTCGTCGCCCGGACGATGGCACGCACCCTCAACGTGCCCACCGTCATCGCGCGGCTCAACGTCCCGTACGGCGATAATGGTGGATGGCCGTTCTATCACATGGAGATGATGCTCGCCGGCATCCCGATCCCGGTGCCCGCCGGAGTTCCGGCTAGTTACAACCCAATTCACGAGGACGACATCATCGCGACGATCCCGAAGCTGCTCGCGGCAGCGTCGGTGCCGGCGACGACGGTCAACTGGTGCGGCGACCAGACCGTCAGTCTGCAGGAGTGGTGTCGCTACCTCGGTTCACTGGTCGGCAAAGACCCGGTGTTCGAGGAGAGCGCACAGGCGCTGCGCGGCAATCCCACCGACGTGTCACGGATGCACGAGCTCGTCGGCGCCAGCACGGTCGACTGGCAGGACGGGCTGCGCCGGATGGCGGCCAAATTCCACCCGGAGTTGATCGGCTAGTCCTGTTTGGCGATCAGCCGCTTCAGCGCCTCGCGATCGGGTGCCAGCAGCTCGTCGATGCGTGGCTGGTTCACGTCGGCGACGATGATCTCGCCGACCTCCTGGTACACGTTGCTGAAGATGCCGTGCGACTTCATCTTTTCGGTCTGATAGATGTTGTCCTCGGTCGGCGTCACGTAGTACACGATCTCCGGCTTGAACCGGTGGATCAGCCAGAGGTGGATGACGTCCATCAGCCGCTTCTTGCGCATCTTCTCCGCGAACGTGTTCTGGTCGCGCACCGTGAGGATATTGCGTCCGTGGCGGTCCTTGATCGGGTCGACGACCACGTTGGCCAGCGGCTCTTCTCCCTGGCCGTAGATGCCGAGGTCGAGCACGTCGGAGCCGGCGCGCCGTGGGCGCAGCCGGACCGTCAGCGTCTCGCCGATCTGGTAGTGGTCGGACCACAACGCCAGCCACTCCTCCAGCAGCTTCTTCGGCACCTCGGTCTGCACGAGGTGCTGGCTCTGGGTGGATCCCTCGCCCATCGCCTTCGTGGTCGCCGTGCGACCGGACGATGCGGCCAGCGCGGCGTCGCTGCGCGGTCCGCCGACCAGCGTTTGCGGTGTGCGGTAAGGCGATTCGACCAGGCGCATCTTGCGTTGCAAGCGAGCCAGCGCCAGCATGCCCTCCTGACGCAGCGAGGTGGCGAACTCCTCGGATGCGACGCCGTCGATCTGGTGTCCGCCGTAGGTGATGAAGTTGAAGACGAAGCCCATCTTGCCGAGTTCCTCTGGGAACGCCCGCATCTCGTCGTCGGTCATGCCGGTGGTGTCCCAGTTGAACGACGGTGAGAGGTTGTAGGCCAGCATCTGGTCGGGGAATTCAGCGTGGATCGCCTCGGCGAATTCGCGCGCGTCGACGAGATCGGCAGTCTTGGTCTCCATCCAGAGAATGTCGGCGAATGGCGCCGCGGCAAGCGATTTGGCGATCGCATACGGGATGCCGCCGCGGATTTGGTAGTAGCCCTCCGGCGTCTTGGCCCGCTCGCAGTCCCAGCTGGGGTCCGCGCCGAGTTCGCGTGCCTTTGCGCTCGCGGTGTACAACGGCGCCCGCTGGGCGAACTTTCGCCACTCCTCGACGCTCATGTCGCGCGATTCGCCCTCACTCTCGGCGAATTCGAGAAGTTCCGCGACGGCCTCGCTGTAGGTCATCAGCCCGGCGTCGTTCTGCCAGGCGTCGACGAACTTCGACTCGACCTCGTCGAACACGGCGTCGATGGACTGCTGTGCGTGGTCGGGGGACGCGGCCGCCTGAGCGATCAGGTCCGCAATGCCGTGACGCTCAAGCCATGCATCGGCAGAGGCGTATTCGCCGGCGGGCAGGGCGTAGAGCATGTGCCCGTTGAGCTCCTTGAACCCCGCCTCGTAGAAGCGCCGCACCATCGCCAGGAAGCAGGATTTGTACGACGGAATCTTGAGGTTTGTGGTGCCCAGCAGGAAGGGCTGGTCGCGCTCGTCGGCACGGCTGTCGAGCAGGTTGGCCGCCTCGGCGTCGGTGCGCGCGACGATGATGCCGGGCACCCGCATGATGTCGAGCTGGAAGCGTGCGGTGTTG
>DATNKY010000314.1:0-3467 GCA_035603155.1 Solirubrobacteraceae bacterium | reverse complement strand
AGATTGTCGGGGTCGAGTCGCTCGGAGATCGGGATCCCGCTCCCCGAGCCGCTCGCCTTCGCGGTCACCTTGGCCCCGTGCGTCGCGGCGGCCGGCGCATTGCCGTGGGCGTCGCTCGAGACGATCGGGCGCCGCTGAGTTGTCGTCGAGGCGGCCCGCGCCCTTGCGATGTGCTTGGTCGCGTGCTTGCGAGTCGCGGGTATGGAAGCGGAATGTCGAGCCCCGTGGCGGGCTGCGGGCCGGCGCGCCGGGGCGACCAACGCGGCGTGATGATGGGCGTGATGCGCAGGCGACGACGCGAGGCTGTGCTGCAACTCGACCGCGCCGCCCGCAGTCACGACGGCCGCGGCGAGCAGCGTGACGACGTGGCCGGCGCCGCCGGCCAGCAGGCCGGCCGAAGCAGCGGCTCCGCTCCCCGCCGCTCCGCCCGCTGCGGCGGCCCCGCCCCCGGCCGTGGCGCTGCCCGCGACGGCGCTTGTGCCGCTGCCCCAACCGAGCAGATTCGCGATCACGCCAAGCGGCCCGAGCGTCGGCGTCAGCGCCGCCAGATTCCGCGTGACACCGCGCACCTCGGTGCGGAAGTGGCGGCATTCGCCGCAGTCGCGCATGTGCCGACGCGCGAGACCCGAGGCCCGCACGCCGCGGTCATGAGCGTCGATCAGCTGCTCGCGGATTTCGCCGCAGGCGGTGTCCCGTGCCTCGCTTGCCTCCGCGAGGCTGATTCGCGCTCGAACCAGTAGTGACTTGACGGCCGCGACCGAGACGCCGAGCGCTGCGGCGACGTCGATGTATGGCATGCCGCTCAGCTCGCGCATCAGCAACGCCGAGCGCTGCTGATCGGGCAGCCGCCGGACATCGGCGATCAGGCGGCGCAGCGCGTCTCGCTGTTCGACCTTCGCGACCGGGTCGTGCGCGCTCGGTGCCGCCGTATCGATCGTCTCGAGCGCGACCGGGTGCGGACGGCGTAGTTCGTCGATGCAGCGGTTGTGGGCGATCCGATACAGCCACGCCCTGAGCGCGAGCTCGCGACGGTTCGCGCGCAGGTTGAAGTACGCGCGCGTGAAGATGTCCTGGACCGCGTCCTCGGGATCCTGCCCGGTTCCATTGAGCATCTGCCGCGTGTACGCGAACAGTCGCGCCCGATAGCGGTCATGAATGGCGCGAAACGCATCCTCGCTGCCGTCCCGGAAGTGCGTCACCAGCTGCTCGTCGGGGAGAAGCCGCAGGAACGATGCGCCGATCGCAATCCGTCCGCGTCCGAGGCCTACCGATGCTGGGAGGGCGGTGGCTTCCACTGATTGACCCTGGACCATGCTAACGGGTAGTCAACGCGAAAGTTACGATCGCCGCTCGCGAGTCAGGGCCCGTTTGGGCTCGCCCGCGGCGGGGTCCGCTGCTCACCGAAGGCGGGTCGGGCCTGCCTCCCGGGTCTGGCAACGGCGATACCCTCGGAGCCGGAAATGGTGGACGCAGCGTCGGGCATTGGGATTCCGGTGGCATTCGGGGCGGGGCTGATCTCGTTCCTCTCGCCGTGCGTGCTTCCCCTGGTGCCCGGCTACATCTCGGCCGTCGCCGGGGTCGCGCCCGGACAGGTGAGGCCGAGCCGCGTGATCCTCCCGAGCCTGCTGTTCGTCGGCAGCTTCTCTTTTATCTTCATCGCGCTCGGACTGCTCGGGCAGCGCGCGCTGCGGACCGCCCTGACCGGCCCGACCGCGCTGAAGGTCTCCGGCGCGCTGATCATCGTGATGGGGGTCCTGTTCATCCTCGCGCCGTTCGTGCCGGCCCTGAGCCGGGAATGGCATTTCGACAAGCTGACGGCGCGGGCCGGCCGCAGCGGTCCGGTGTTGATCGGGGCCGCGTTTGCGCTTGCGTGGACGCCCTGCACGGGGCCGACGCTCGGCGCGATCGTGACCGCGGCAGGGACGTCCGATTCGGCCTCGCACGGCGCAGTCCTGCTGGCCTTCTACTGCGCGGGGCTCGGTGTCCCGTTCCTGATCACGGGCCTCGCGTTCGGCTCCGCGACATCCGCGTTCGCGGTCATCAAGCGCCACTATCCGATCGTGATCGGCGTCGGCGGCGCGGTGCTGATCTCGATGGGCGTACTGATCTGGACGGGCGAGTTCACGCAGCTCAACATCACGGTCAGCAACTGGCTGCAGTCGCTCGGGCTGCCGAACTTCAACGCCGACACCTGATCGCCGCGGTCAGCCGTCGTAGCCGGGCTCGCCCGGGAGCACGATCCGGGCGGTCTCGCCCTGGCGGATCACGCGCGGCTGCACCGGCGCGACGGTGCTCGACCGGGCGTAGCGCAGCAGTTCGTCGGCTGAGCCGAAGGAGGACAGCTGCTCGAGATGCTTGATCGTCGGAAACACGAGCAGGATCTCGCCGTCGTGCGCCGCAGCGAGCGCGTCGGCCGGTGCATACCACCGGGCGTCGATCATCTCCTCACCGTCGATCACCGGCTCGGCGCCATCGGGAACCGAGGCGAGGAAGAACCACGTGTCGTAGCGGATCTTGACCACCGCCGGCGTGATCCAGCGCGAGAACGGGACCAGCTCGCCGGGGTCGGTGAGCTCGATCCCGGCCTCCTCGCGCAGCTCGCGGACCGCGGCCGCTCTCAGAGCGGCGTCACCGTCGCCGTCCTGCGCGCCCACGGCGCCGCCCGGAAACACCCACGCGCCACCCATGAAACGCGCCTGCGGCGTGCGCTGCGCGAGCAGCACCTCGAGCTGCCGGTCCGCGCCACGGAGAAGGATCACGGTCGCCGCGAGGCGCGGCACGGTCGCCGGACCGCTGTGCAGCTCCGCTCCGGGCTCGGGACGATCGCTCGACACGCCCGCGACCCTACCGAGAGTTGCTGGCGCTAGCCTTGCTCCGCGTGAAGTACATGTGTGAATCGTGCGGGTTCATCTACGACCCGGCGGAGGGCGATCCCGACGGCGGGATCCCGCCCGGGACCGAGTTCGCCGACATCCCGGACACCTGGTTCTGCCCCGTCTGCGGCGCCCGCAAGCGGGACTTCACGCTCTACGAAGAGTGACGCGCGCCCCCGGCAGCCGTCCGACGTAGGCCTCGGCGATCGACGACGCGGTGATCGCGACCAGACGGCGCAGGTCGTCGTCGGTGATCGCCAGCGCCGGCGTCAGGACGATCACATCACCGCACGATCCGATCGCCGCCCCGCGCCGGCGGGCCGCGAGCACCGCCTGCCGCACGGGGTCGTGATCCGGCGCGATCGGCGCCAGCAGCTCAATCCCGACCATCATTCCCAGCTGTCGCACCTCGGTGACGCCGGGCAGCACCGCGACCCGCTGTTCCAGCAATCGCGAGAGCAGCCCGATCTTCGGCTCCAGGAGCTCGAGTGTCCGCTCTGACTCGAGGGTCTGCAGGGTGGCGACCCCGGCCGCGCAGGCAAGCGGGTTACCGGTCAGAGTGCGGCCGGGCGGGAACGGCTGGAAGTCGACCCC
>DATNKY010000270.1:0-4021 GCA_035603155.1 Solirubrobacteraceae bacterium | reverse complement strand
GTCGATCCCCGACCAGCTCCGCCTCGTGGCCGACCGGATGTTCCCGGCGCTCGTATGACCTACCTCGACTCGCTGTTCGGGCTCGACGGCTCGACGGCGGTCGTGACCGGCGCCACGAGCGGGCTGGGAGCGGCGAGCGCTGTCGCGCTCGCGCAGGCGGGAGCGCGGGTGGTCGTCAGCGGCCGCGACCGCGAGCGCGGCGAGCGGGTCGTCGCCAAGATCGCGGACTCGGGCGCGCCCGTCGCCGCCGAGCTCGAGCTCGCCGACGTCTCGGACGCCGAGCAGGCTGTGGAGCTGGCCGAGCGCGTGCTCGAGCGCCACGGACCCGTGGACATCCTCGTCAACGCCGCCGGCGTGTTCGCCCGCGGCGACGCAACCGCCCTCTCCCTCGACGAGTGGGAGCGTGTCGCCCGCACCAACGTCACCAGCACATTCCTGCTCTGCCAGCGCTTCGGCGGTCCGATGATCGAGCGCGGCCGCGGCAAGATCGTCAACTTCTCGTCGACCGACGGGTTCCTCGGCGTTCCCGAGCAACTCGCCTACAACGTCAGCAAGGGCGCGATCGTGCAGCTGACCCGGACGCTCGGGGCGGAATGGATCCGCCACGGCGTCAACGTCAATGCGGTCGCGCCGTGTGACTTCGCGACCCCGATGATCGCTCCGTTCCTGGACACCGAGGAGTACCGCGACTGGATCCTCGATGCGATCCCCGCCGGGCGGGTGGGACAGCCCGATGAGATCGTCGGCGCGGTGCTGTTTCTCGCCTCGCGCGCGTCTGACATGGTCGCCGGCCACAACCTGTTGGTCGACGGCGGCCGGACCGTGATCTGACCCCTGCTCCGGGACTAGACTTGCCAAATGGCATCCAAGCGGGCTGAGCTACCGCGGTCCGCCCGCAAGGGCCCCCAGGCGACGATCGTCTGCGAGTGCGGCCAGAGCGCGCGGCTTCGGTACGGCGAGCGATGGAAGTGTCCCGGGTGCGGGCGCAAGTTTGACACGACGGAGATTTCGGCCGACGCGTACGCTGCGATCCGCCGTCAGCAGCTCCGGTCCCGGATATTCCCGCTGATCTCGACTGTGCTGCTCGTCGTCGCGGTGATCATCCTGTTCTTCTCGGGCCAGCGGTTCGCCGCGCTCCTCGCGATCCCGTTCGTGGTGGTCGTCTGGGCCCTGTTCGCGCGGCCGTTGTTTCGCTCGCGCTGACCGCCGCAGGCTCGGCGAGGACCTCGCGACCTGGTTACCAGCCGCTCGACCATGCGTACCGGGCGGCGGGCGCAATCCCGGGAGTACACTCGCTTCGTCATGGCGCCCGACCAGGCTGAGCTCCCTCGATCGGTCCGGAAGGGCCCGCTGATCACGCTCACGTGCGAGTGCGGCGAGAAGCGCGAGCTGCACTACGGCGAGCAGTGGACGTGCGAGGGCTGTGGGCGGAGGTTCGACACCAACAAGATCCCGCTCGACGAATACGCCTCGATCAGGCGCACCCAATTGCGCTACCGGCTGTTTCCGCTGATCACGGGGCTGGTTCTCCTGGCCGCGATGATCGTCTTCTTCATCGAGGGCAGGACGTTCGCGGCCGTGGTCGCGATCCCGTTCCTGCTGGCCTCATGGAGCCTCTTCGGGCGGCCCTTCTATCGCTCTCGCTATCGCCGAGCGCTGAGCGAGCGCGTCCCGTCGTGGGACATCAAGGCGGATTAGCCGTCTGATTCTGCGCCGGCCAAGCCCCGGCCGTGCTCAGTGCAGACCGAGCCGCGGCCTGGCTCAGTGCCGGCTGAGCCGCGGCCTGGCTCAGTGGCGGCTGAGCCGCGGCCTGGCTCAGTACCGGCCGACCCGAGACCAGGCTCAGTGCACGACCAGCACGTCGCAGTGGACCCTGTGCGCGACCGAGTCGGTGACGCTCTGCCCGAACAGGCGCGCGATCGCGCTCGGCTCGTGCGTGCCGAGCACGATGAGGTCAGCCTGGCGGTCGCGCGCCAGCTCCACGATCGTCTCGGCAGGGTGCCCGACGGCCGCGACATAGTCGGCCTGCAACCCCTCGCCGTCGAGGTAGCTCTTGGCGTGCTTGAGCTCCTCGACGTGGTCGGCCGGCGTATCGGTCGGGTCAATCGGGCCGCCCGAGCGCGCGGTACTGGTCACGACCGGCGCGACGCTGGCGACGATCAGCTCCGAACCGAACGCCTTCGCCAGCTGCGCCGCGCGTTCCAGCGCCCGCTTGGCCGCTTCGGATTCGTCGTAACCGAGAACTATCTTCTTCATCTCTCCTCCTTGCGCCGGGACGCTACGCCTCGGTTGAGGCGATCGTGCTTGGGGCCGATGCCGTGTTCACGCGCTGCGCCCGCGAGCCTAACCGCTAACCGGCCGTGGGCACGGGGGCAGCTGCGTCCTTGGGCGTCCACCCTGCCTGGATCAGGGCGTCTCGATCTGCTCCCTCTGGCATCTCGGGCGTGGGCTCACTCCAGTGGATGCTCTGCTTGTCCTGGACGATTCGCCGGTAGAAGAACAGCAGGATCGAGGCGACCAGGATTCCGACTCCGATGAAGAAGTCCGTCCAGCTCCCGTAGCCGTTGAGGTTCGGTGAAGTGGAGCCCACGACGAGGATCACGACGTAGTAGACCACCAGTGCGCCCGCCATCGCCACCCAGAAGCCACTGACCCTGAGCGGTCGCGGCCAGTTGGGGCGGTCCTTGCGCAACAGCAGGAAGCCGCTCATCGCCAGCACGTGGCAGAGCACGTAGCCGATGTTGCTCATGTAGAGGATCGCGAGGTTGCTGGAGATGAACAGGATCAGGCACGTGTTGACGACGAGGTCAACCGTCATCGCACGCCCGGGAACGTGATAGCGGTTCAGATGACCCAACTGTTTGATCGTCAGTCCCGCCTTCGAGATCCCGTACAGGGCACGCCCGGCATCAGCGGTCGAGCTCGCCATCGAGAGCAGCAGCGACAGGATCAGGAAGACCAGTAGGACATCGGTCGCGCCGGAGCCGACGATCGTGTGGAAGGCGGTCACGTAGGACCCGTTGGAGAGGATCGCGGCGGTCGACGGGATGCCGGTGAAGCCGCCGAGCCCGAGGGGTAGCAGGATGTAGACGAGCAGCGAGAACGTGGCGGCGCTGCGCAGCGCGATCGCACTGTCGCTCTTGGACTTGTACTCGGGCGTGAAGGTCGCGCAGACCTCGACCCCGCCCGCCGACCAGGTCATGATGAACAGCCAGACGAGCGCGATCTTGACGCCGCCCCACTGGTTGCTCGCGAGCGCCCAGTGGACGTTGGAGGAATGCCAGTCGCCGGTCACCCAGGGTCCGAACATGAGCACGGCGAGCGGGATCATCAGCAGCGCGCCCGTGACGTAGGTGAACCACGCGAACGGCCGTACCCCGAAGATGTTGAACACCCACACGACCACGATGCAGCCGATGCCGATGAAGTTGAACAGCTGCAGGTGGACGACGCCGTCGTAAACGGTCCAGTTCGAGCCCGGGAACCACTGGGCCTGGATCAACGAGCCGATGATGTTGCCGAAGATCGAGAGCACCACCGACCAGCCGATCCAGTACCCGAACGTCGCGACCGGGCCGACCAGCGTCGTGTACCTGCGCCAGCCCTCGTTGGCGTACAGCGAGATACCGCCGGACCTGCCGGGGAACATCATCGCCGGCTCGGAGTAGATCCAGACCGACAGCAGCGCGACCAGCGCAGCGATGCCCCACAGAACCGTCGCACCGATCACGCCCAGCGCTCCGTATGTGGCCAGCAGCGAACCGAGTAGGAAGCCCGGATTGCAGAGCGCAATCGTGAACCCGTCCCACCAGCGCAGGGTTTTTAGGAGCTGTCGCTCCTCGACGACTGCTGTGGCCATGGCCCAATCCTCTCCTAGGTCGAGTACACCCCGGTCCGTCGCGCATCGACGCGGACTCCGGCAAGGGCGGGGCGTGTCGGCCGTTATACCAACTTGTACAAGTGGGGTCAATTTTGATGTTTCCCGCACATTGCGGAAAAACCCCGCGTTACGATTGGCGCG
>DATNKY010000256.1:0-5992 GCA_035603155.1 Solirubrobacteraceae bacterium | reverse complement strand
GACGCCGACGCCGAGCAGCAGTCTTCCGCTCGCCAGCGCGTCGAGGGCGATCAGCTGCTTGGCCGTCCAGGCGGCGGAGCGGAGGCCGACGAGCATCACACTGAAACCGAGCGTGACCCGCTCGGTGACCGCGGCCGCCGCCGCGAGACAGGTAGTCGCGTCGAGCCCGGGTGCCGGACACGCGAGGTGATCTCCCACCCACACGCCGTCGAACCCGAGATCCTCGGCAAGCCGCGCAGCGGCTACGACCGGCCGCCGATCGCCGGTCCGGAAAGGGTCAAAGCTGGGTAGCAGGACGCCGCAGCGTGTCATCGGCGCCGGCCGTGTTAGGCGATCAGACGTCGTCGCGAGTCGAGTCAGACCCGCCCGCGCCGCCGCCGTACTCAGGCAGGTTCTTGATCCCCTCGCGGGTCTGCCACTTCGAGTAATTGTCGTGCATCGCCTCGATCAGCTCCTGCATGAAGCGTGGCGACAGGTTGATTCGTGACACTACGACGCCGGGGATCTCATCGTCCTCGACCTCGTGATCAACGCGCGCGAACGTGATCGTGAACTCGTAATCGGAGTGGCTGACGTTCGCGAAGTTGGAGTACACGCCGGCCATGATCTCCGGCGAGAACTGGATGTTGATGTGGCGCTCGGGGGTGTTCGGGTCTTCCATTTCCACCTAGTATCCCATCGTGCGGATCGTCGTCGTTGCCGTGGGCAGGTTGCGCCCACCGTTCGCGGATGACGTACAGCATTACCAGAAGCTGCTCGCGGGCCACGCGCGGCTGGAGTTGATCGAGGTCCGCCAGGACGAGCAGGTGGTCCGCCGGCTGCCGCAGGGCGCATTCATATCGCTGCTCGATCGTCAAGGGCAGAAGCCCGATTCACTTACGTTCGCTGACTTTCTCGAGCAGCGCCGCCGCAGCGGGAAGGACCTCTGTTTCGTGATCGGCGGTCCATTCGGGCTCGATCTGGACCACGTCGACCACCGACTGTCGCTAGGGGAAATCACGCTTCCGCACCAGCTCGCGCGCGTCGTGCTGCTCGAACAGCTGTACCGGGGTCACAAGATCCTCGCCCGTGAGCCCTACCACTACTGACACGCGATGTTCGTCTAGGCTCGGAGCATGTCCGGGCCGCTACCGCCGACGACTCAGTTGACGCCCGCCGCGCCGATCGCGGAGCTTCGCGACGCGGTCCACGAGGCTGCGGCGGCGGTCAAGGGCAGCGATCGCGAGCCTCCCGGCGAAGCGCGGGTCGACCGTTCCAAGCGCGCCGGGCAGGGCGACTACTCGACCAACGTGGGGATGCTGCTGGCTCCCGCGCTCGGCGCCCCGCCGCGCGAGATCGCCGAGCGGGTCGGCGCGTCGCTGACCACGATCATGGGCGACGCTCTGACCGCCTATGACGTCGCCGGTCCCGGGTTTCTGAACCTGACGCTGTCTGACGCTTGGTACAGGCGCGCGACGCGGGCGGTGCTCGACGCAGGCCCGCGGTACGGCGCCGGTGGGGCCGATCCGGTCCGCCGGGTGCTCGTCGAGTTCGTCTCCTCGAACCCGACCGGACCGCTGGTCGCCGCCGCTGGGCGCCACGCGGCCTACGGTGACGCTCTCTCTTCGGTTCTCGCCCACCACGGCCACGACGTGTGGCGCGAGTACTACTTCAACGACGCCGGCAGCCAGATCCGGCTGCTGGGCGAGTCGGTACAGGCGCGAGCCCGTGACGAGAGCGTGCCCGAGGGCGGCTACCAGGGCGATTACGTGCGCGAGCTGGCCGATCAGATCCCCGGCGTGGCCACGATGACGACTGCGGACGCGTCGGCGCGCGCCGTCGATCTGCTGCTGGCTGAGATCAAGACGACCCTCGACCGCTACGGGGTGCACTTCGACCGCTTCTTCAGTGAGCGGACGCTCCATGACGGCTCACCGAGCTACGTCGACCGGGCGCTAAAGCTGGTCGGCGACGATGGCTACACGTACCGCTCCGACGGGGCGCTGTGGCTACGGACCAGCGCCTTCGGAGACGACAAGGACCGCGTGCTGATGCGCTCTGACGGCGACCCGACGTACTTCGCGGCCGACCTCGCCTACCTGCTGGAGAAGCGTGAGCGTGGCGTCGAGCTGCAGCTCCTGCCGGTCGGTTCTGACCACCACGGTTACGTCGCCCGGATCAAGGCGGCGTTCGCGGCGCTCGGCGGCGACCCAGACCGAGTCGAGATGCCGATCATCCAGTTCGTCCATCTCGTCGAGGGCAACGAACGGGCCGCGATGTCAAAGCGGCGCGGTGACTTCATCACGCTCGATGATCTGCTCGACGAGATCGGCGTTGACGCGACACGCTTCTTCATGCTCCAGCGGTCACACGATCGGACGGTCGACCTCGACCTCGAGCTCGCGCGGCGCGAGTCGGCCGAGAACCCCGTCTACTACGTGCAGTACGCGCACGCGCGGATCGTGACGATGCTCGGCAAGCTCGACGAGACGAGAGTGGTGCACGCACTCGGCGCCGATGCCGACTGGAGCTCCGGAGCGCTCGAGCCGTCCGAGCGCGGGTTGGTGAAGGCGCTGGCGGCGTTCCCCGATGAGATCGCCGAGGCGGCAGACCGGCGCGCGCCGCACCGGATCACGGCCTACGCGCTCGAGCTCGCCCAGGAGTTCACCGCCTTCTACCGGGATTGCAAGGTGATCGGGGCCCAGCCGGAGGGGGTGGAGTCGTTCCGAATCGCGCTCTCTCAAAGCGCGCGGCAGACGATCGCGCTGGCGCTCGGGCTGCTCGGCGTCCGCGCCCCCGACTCGATGTGATCCCTACGGATGGCGCGCCAGATCCTCGTCGAGGCGGCGCGCGTCCTCGGGGTCGAGCGCCGGCGCGCTCGGCAGCGCCGATGACTCGTCCGCTCGTGATCTCCGGCGCCACTTCGGGATCGTGATCGCCAAGGTGGCGATCGCGATCACCAGCAGCACCGGTGGCAGCACGTAGATCAGCAGGTTGAACCCGTGCGCCGGGGGCTTGGCGAGGATCGCGGGTCCGTACTGGACCACGAGCTGCTTTTCGATCTGCTGTTTGTCCAGGCCCTTTGCGATCAGGGTACGGATGTAGGCGCGTTCGGAGAACGACTCGGGTGACTGCGCCACGGCCAGTGGCTCGTGGCAGGCGATGCACATCACGTCCTGCTCGATCTCGGTGAACGAGGCGCGCGGCGTGGCGGCGAGGGCTCGTGCCGGGCCGAGCACGGTGACGAGCGCCACCAGCGCGACAGCGAGGATCGAGATCGCGCGTCTCACGAGCGTTCCGCGAGGATCGGCCGGAGCGTCTTCGCCAGCCATTGCCTGGTGACCGGGAAGCGCTGCAGCGCCTGGATCCGGCCGGCGCGATTGATCACGAAGGTCTCCGGCACGCCCGTCGTCCCGAACGACCGCACGAAGCTGCCGCTCACATCGCGGAGCACCGGGTAGGTGATGTGGAACCGGTGCGCGAACTGCTCGGACGCCGACGAGTTGTCCAGGTACGTGACCCCGACGATCGTGGCGCCGCTCTTGGCAAGCAGCCGCTGTTCGTGCGCGAGCAGCGGCGCCTCGGAGGCGCACGGCTCACACCAGGAGGCGAACACGTTGAGCACCACGACCTTCCCGCGGTAGTCCGCCAGCGTCTTCGACGCGGACGATCCGAGCACCGGCAGCGACATGTTCGCGCTCGGAGCGACCGGGAATTTGCCGTGCGCGACCTGCGAATCGATCGAGGACGCGTCGGACTGGTGCGAGACCCCGAACGTCAGCAGCGCCAGCACCGCCACGGCTGCGACGACGATCACACCGGGAATAGCGAAACGCCGCATTGCCAGCGCAAGGTTAGTACCCGCCAGTCGCCCGCGGCGCGGCTTCGGTCGCTGGCTGGAAGTCGAGCCGGCGCTCCGGATGACCGCGCACTCGCCGCGACCAGCGACCCCCGGCGGAGACCAGCGCCCAGCCGCCCTCGAACAGCAGAAACCCCCACTGATGGCCGATCAACGCCAGGCACGCCAGCAGGCCGGAGCCGGCGACGTTCAGGGTGGCGAGGGCGCCCGCCCGCGAGGGGAAGGGGAAAGCGGGCGGGCGCCCCGTGTCAGCTCATCTCGAGCTGAGCCACGCCCCCATCTGGCACGGTCACGTTCGGTCCCGGAGTCGTCGCGTCTTCCCAGACGACGTACTCGGCGGCCGCGAGGCTGCCGAAGATCGCCGTCAGGATCGAGCCCGACTCGGTCGTCCGCTCGTGCACGCCGGTGTGGACCCTGCGGCCGTCTCCGTCGCGGCGGCTGATCTCGATCTCCAGACCGCGAAACCGCTCGCTCGGATACAGAACGAGCGCTCCGCGTCCGGCGCCGATGTCGAGCGCGACGCTCGCGCTCGAGGCCGCCTCGCCCGGATCATGTTGATGGCTCGCAGGGGGGTGCATGTGGTCGGTGGCTGCGGTGGACATCAGCCGATCACCTCACGCGACCATGCCGAGCGGCGACGTCTGATACCCGCCCTGCGGCGTTCCGAGGTAGGGGAACGTCGGGAGGTAGGTCGTGTCGGCATCGGTCAGCCCATCGGTGATGACGCTCGCCGCGCCGTCCGGCGTGTAGCTCGGATCGATGAGCGGATACGTGAGGCCGGCGATCGCGCGAAGTTCGACTGACACGACGTCGTCGAACACCCGCCTCCCGTTCGGGAAGCCGGCGAGATCGCCGCCGACCACACCGAGCGGGTTCGGGTTTCCTGTCGGTCCGATGGCCATGTTGAGCCGCAGCTCGTCGGCGAGCGTCGAGCCGGTGGAGTTCTGGAAGTTCGGCACGATGCCCTTCGGGATGCCGGTCAGCAGGATCGCCACCAGGTCCGCCCGCGGGGCGGTCAGCTGGGCGAGGTTCGCGAACACCCCCTTTGGGTACAGAACCGGCAGCAACCCGGCCAGCTCGGGGTGCTGGACGTACTTGAGGAACCGCTTGTCGTCGGCCGGAGGGAGCGAATTCCAGAGGTCCTTCTCGCCGACCGGAACGATCACCTCGTTGAACAGCGGGTTGCCGAGTCGCGAGATCTGGACCCAGTCACCAAATTCGGCGGTCTGTCCATCCGAGTGGCGGATCAGCGCGCGCTGGCGGCTCGCTGCGCCCCAGACGCCGATCACGGAATCGCTCGACATCGGATCCGTCGGGGTGCGCCCGCTCCTGGTCAGCTCGCGCTTGGGGACCTTGATCGCGATCGTGTGGACGCCGAAGCCGTTCGTGGCATTGACGCCGACCGAGTTCGCCATGCCCCCGATGTGCAGCTTCTCGAACGGACGCAGGTCACCGAGGTCGAAGATCGCCCCGAGGTCGACGTAGAAGCCCTCCAGGCGCTGGCCCGCGAATACCGTGCGCCCACCGCCGAGCGAGTGGATCGCCTGCGACGCCAGCGGCGCGTAGCTGGGTGTCGAGCCCGGGCCGATGTTGCACGGTGGGCAGGCGAGCCCGGTGCCCAGCACCTGCCGGTCGCCCCGACGGTCCACTTTGGTTACGGTGTAGAACTGGCGCCGGTTCCAGTTCGGGCTGTCGATCGAGTCGATCGGGCCCGTGTTGTAGAGGAACGTGTTCGGGTTGCGCACGGCCGTCTCGAACATGAACTCGTACGTGACGTCCGGCCGGCCGTCACCGTCGTTGTCGACATAGATGTCGTATCGGACGTCGTCGCCGAACTCGTAGAAGTTGGGGCCGCCGAATGGTGGCTCGAGCGGCAGGTAGTTCGTGATCAGGGTGACCGTGCCGGGATCGTCAGGTGAGACGAAAGCGTACGTGTCGGTGTTGTCGGCGACCGGATCCTTGCTGATCGCCGGTGCCTCGCGATGGGATGACATCAGTTACCTCCGGTGAATTTCGAAACCTGGGCCCGCCGCTGGTGACACCGGCGGCGAACTGAGTGATCAGCGCGGCGCGCGTGATCGACGGGTGGACGGATGGAGCGATCACCGCAGCGCACGTGATCGACGGGCCGCGGGCTGAAACGATCAGCGCAGC
>DATNKY010000242.1:0-3142 GCA_035603155.1 Solirubrobacteraceae bacterium | reverse complement strand
CACGCCGCCGGAGACGACCTGGGTCGTTGACAGCGGGTAGCCGTAGTAGGACGAGGCGAGGATCACCGCGGCGCTCGCCGATTCCGCGGCGAACCCCTGGGGTGACTCGATGTTCGTGATCCGGTTGCCCATCGTGTTGATGATCCGCCAGCCACCGCTCGCGGTGCCCAACGAGATCGACAGCGCGCACCCGAGCTTGACCCAGAGCGGCACCGAGAAGTTGGTCGCGCTTATGTCACCATGGGCGATCAGCGCGAGCGAGATCACGCCCATCGTCTTCTGTGCGTCATTCGTGCCATGCGCGAGCGAAACCAGCGAAGCCGAGAACACCTGGCCATAGCGATACCCGGTCCGGGCCTCCTTTTGGCCGAGCCGGCGGATCAGCCGGTAGGCGCAGTAGACGCCGAGCGCCGCGACGCCGCCGGCGATGAACGGAGACAACAGCGCCGGAATGATCACCGATTGAACGAGGTCGTGCCAGTCGATCTCACCCGAGCTGGTCGCGACGATCGTCGCGCCGATGATCCCGCCGATCAGCGCATGACTCGAGCTCGACGGGATCGTGAAGTACCACGTGATCAGGTTCCATGTCATCGCGCCGATCAGGGCCGCGAGCACGAGGTCGAGCGCGTCGCCGCCGACGAGGACGTCGGGGTTGACGATCCCCTTGGCGATCGTCGCGGCGACGCTGATCGAGATGAACGCCCCGGCGAAGTTCAGGACCGCGGAGATCCCGACCGCGACCTTGGGCTTCAACGCTCCGGTGGCGATCGAGGTCGCCATCGCGTTGGCGGTGTCGTGGAAGCCGTTCGTGAAGTCGAACGCGAATCCCATGATGACGACGAGGACCAGTACGAAGGTGGTTGCCATGTGGCGCGCAGCGTGACACTGGCCGTTCGGCTATGTGTTAACAAGATGTGACGGGGTGGTGCCTATTCAGTCGCGCTGAATTCCCAGATCGCGATCGACAGCATGACCAGGCCGAGCAAAAGGATCATGCCCGCCTCCAGCAGCCCCGGCACCCGCCACCCAAACCAGGTGACACCCGAATCGAGGATGCGCTTGGCCGCCGGCGGGATCGTGAGCGCGGCGAACACCAACCGCCGCATCGGGTCGACCGCGTAGGTGAGCGGGTCGAGTCGGTTCAGCACCGCAAGCCAGCGCGGAAGCCCCGCGACCGGGAACAGCGCGCCGGAGATGAAGAACATCGGCATCACGATCATCTGCATGACGCCCATGAACGACTGCATCTGCTTGATCCGCACCGCGATCATCACGCCGAAGGCCGTGATCGCAAATGCCAGCAGCAGCTGCAGGCCGAAGATGCCGAGGATCAGCAGCGGCGTGTACGGGACGTGGACGAGGCCGGCAAGGCAGATTATGAGCAGGCCCTGAAAGCCGGCAACGGTCGCGCCGCCGAGGCACTTGCCGATCACGATCGAGCTGCGGCGGACGGGCGCGACCATCATCTCTCGCAGGAATCCGAACTCCCTGTCCCAGACGATTGAAGCGGCCGAGAACATCGCGGTGAACATCACGGAGATGCACAGGATCCCCGGGTAGATGAAGGTCTTCAGCGCCACGCCGTGGGTGCCAGCCCGGGCCAGGCCCTGCAGGCCCGCGCCCAGCACGAACAGGAACAGGAGCGGCTGCACGAGTGATGTGACCATGCGGAGCTTGTCTGCCCGGAAGCGGATCAGCTCCCGCCGCCAGACGATCTTGATCGCCCGCAACTCGGACCAGAAGCTGCGCTTCGGGACGCTGACACGGACGACATCGGGCCTCGACGGCGGCTGCGGCCCTGCCTCCCTCACCCGGTCAACAGTCGTGCTCATCGTCTGCCTCCGCTCATCATCTGCATCATCACGCGGTTGCGGTGCTTGGACTGGTCCTCTTCGGCGTCGCGGATCGTTGTCCCGGTGTGGGACATGAACACGTCATCGAGCGTCGGGCGCGAGACGTTGACCGCTCGGATCGGTACCCCGAGCTGCGCGAATAGCCGGGGCACGAACTCCTCGCCCGCCGGGACCCCGAACGTGACTGCGCCCTCGGAGATCCGTGCTTCGATCCCAAATTGCTGTGCCAGTGCGGTGATCGCGGCCTGATCGTCCTGGGTGTGAATCGTGACGCGGTCCTCGCCGATCTGCGCCTTGAGCGTCTCAGGGCTGTCGAGCGCAACGATCTGACCGTGGTCCATGATCGCGATCCTGTCGCACCACTCAGCCTCGTCCATGTAATGGGTGGTCATGAAGATCGTGATCTCCTCGCGCTCCTTGAGCTCGCGGATGTAGGACCAGATCGAGCGCCGCGTCTGCGGGTCCAAGCCGATCGTCGGCTCGTCGAGGAACAGCACCCGCGGAGAGTGCATCAGGCCGCGGGCGATCTCCAGCCGGCGGCGCATGCCCCCTGAGAAGGTGCCAACGACCGTGTCCTTGCGGTCCCAGAGGCCCACCATCTCCATCACCTGCCGCATGCGCGGCACTACCAGGTCTGACTGGACGCCGTATAGCTCCGCGTGCAGCTTGAGATTCTGCTGCGCCGTCATATAGCCGTCGAGCGTCGGGTCCTGGAACACGAGGCCGATGTTGCGCCGCACGTCGTCTCGCTCGGTCACGACATCGTGACCCGCGACCGTCGCCGCGCCCGAGGTCGGCTTGGCGAGCGTGCAGAGCATGTTGATCGTCGTCGTCTTGCCGGCGCCATTCGGACCGAGGAAGCCGAACACCTCGCCGAGCGCGACCTCGAAGTTCACGCCACGGACCGCCCGGACCTCGTCGAAGTTCTTGACGAGGTCACGGACGGCGATCGCCGGGGTCGGAGAGGCTCCGTTGCGCTCGGGCTGCGGCATCTGGCTCCGAATAAGTTACGACGTCAACATCAGTACTTCGTCAATCGACGCCTGAACAACACGACGTCAATCGTCGGCGTCTTCGGCGAGGATCCGGTACAGCGCCTTGCGCGTCTCGGTGAGCGTCTCGACCGCGCGCTGGCGCTGAGACTCGTCACCGACCGTCGCCACCTGCCAGGCGGCCTTCCCGATCCCGATCACGAGCGGCCCGAACTCGTGTATGGGGGGGAAGCTCTCGTCACCGGAGTCCCAAGGAGCCGGCTCGTCGGCGCGCGTCTCGAGGTGCTCGCGGCC
>DATNKY010000250.1:0-2585 GCA_035603155.1 Solirubrobacteraceae bacterium | reverse complement strand
GATCGCGGTCTGAGCTGAACATGCGCCCTGGCAACCAGTCCGACCAGCCGTGATCGGCAAGCAACGCCCGCAGATCCCGACAGGGCCTGCCAAGTCCAAGCGCCAGGTGCGCCTTGGGCGTGGGTTTTGGATCCTGTGCGCCGGCGCGTTCATCAACCGAGCAGGCACGATGGTCGTGCCGTTCATGACGCTTTATCTGGTCAGCGCACGGGGGATCTCGATTGTCGTGGCCGGCGAGATGCTCGCAGGGTTCGGCGGCGGAGCGGTCGTTGCCCCGTTGATCGGTGGCGCGCTGGCAGATCGCATCGGGCGTCGGGTCACCCTTCTCGGTGGCACGCTCACAACCGCCGCGATCATGGTGGCGCTGGCGTACGCTCGCCTGACGGCGCTGATCGTCGTGCTGATTGTCCTGCTCGGCGTGACCCTGGAGGCACCCCGGCCGGTGACGCAGGCGCTTGTGGCCGACCTGGTCCCAGAAGAAGATCGCGCTCGCGCGTACGCCGCACTTTTCTGGGTGAGCAACCTCGGATTCGCGGCAGCGATGACGAGCGCAGGCTTCCTGGCCCAATCCGCGTTCACCGCGATCTTCTGGATCGACGCGGGCACCGCCTTGTTGTTCGGCGCTCTCGTATGGCTGTTCGTGCCCGAACGTTCGGGCCCACTCGACGCAGAGCGGAAGCGCCCTTCGGGGTACGGGCTTGTCATGCGTGATCGCACGATGCTCGCGTTCACCGCGGCGGTCCTGGTCTATTACTTCGTGTACCTGCAGTCGGATTCGACACTGCCGCTCGCCGTGCACCGCTCCGGACTTGCTCCGCACGTCTACGGACTGTGCATGGCCCTCAACGGGGTGGTCATTTGCCTGGCTCAGCCCGTCCTGGCGCCGCGTTTGATGCGGCGTGACCCCGGCCGCGTGTGGGCCGTGGGCGTCGCGCTGGTCGGCGTCGGATTCGCGCTCACGGCGATCGCGTCGACGACCGGCGGATATCTGCTGTCGGTCACCGTCCGGACCTTCGGAGAGATCCTTCCCGCAACCGTCACTGGAGCGATCGTCGCGCGGCTCGCCCCCGAGGAGCTCCGGGGACGGTACTCAGGCCTCTACGGCGTTGCGGTCGCCTCGGGCTGGCTCACATCATCCCTCGGAGGAACCCAACTCCTGTCCGTCAGCCCGCTCGTGCTCTGGGAATCCTGCGCGGTGCTCAGTGCGGCCAGTGCATATGGCGTCGTCCGCCTCGCGCCCAGGTTGGGGCCCGTTGGGCCGGAGCGCTCCAAGCTCGAGGGATAAGTGGTCCGACACGGCACAGACTCGAGCACGGTCGTTGGGGGGCGGGATCTCGTGGTGCCCCTTCCCGGAGGTGTCCGGCTCACGCGGAATGCTCGGGGCCAACGACGAGGTCGATCCGAATTCGACCGGCCGGTCCGGCCATCTTTCGTAGCCGAAGTTGCCATGTCGCGGGAGGCATCGGGCACGCCTCCTCACCCTGGCTGCAGACGACGGAGCCACCGTGACGTGCGCATGTCTCGGAAGGGTCGTGGTGAATCAGAGGAAGCGAAATGCTCAACCTGGCCTGCCCTGGAATCCGACCCGCGACGTTCACGCGAGTACCGACCAGAGCGACAACACGAAGGAGCCGGATCGCCCCCGCGGGCTCTGAGACCTCGACCCGATTCATGCTCGCTCCGGCCGGCGTGCGGACGAGCATGCTGTCTGACCGACCAGCCGCGGGATCGCCGCTGGCCACACTCGAGCAAGCGAGGAACATGATGCCGGCCGTCCCAACCCCCACGAGAAGCTTGCGCATGGTTTCTATACGTCTCGCGTCACCCGGCAGGTCCCCGAGCCGGAGAATTCAACCTGCGAAGCGCCGGACTGGTGAGTGCACGGTGAACGTTGCAGTGCCGAAAGGTTTGGCGCTGATCCTGCGTCCTTCCCGGGGTCCGATCGGCCCCAAACCGGTCACTCTGACTGACACGTGATAGGTCCCTGGGCAAAGCGCGCTGCCGTGGGCTGTGAGTTGCGCGTTGATCAGGTCTCCTCTGAGGTTGCCTGCCGGGTCTCCTTGAGTGCTGTAGCCGCCGCTGAACCGGTAATCGGGACACCTCGTTCTGGTGGCCCGGAATCTGTAGACGGCGTTGTTGAGCAGCGCGCGGAAGTGGACCGTGAATTGCGTGTTTGGCCCACCGGTTGCGGGCGTCACCGACACCGGGTTGGGTGTCGAGGGGTTCCGCTCAGCGGCCCGGGACCTCGGTGTCTCCAGGCCCGGGCCGATGACCGGCACGACTCGACGCGCCGCCGCGATGCTGCCAAAACGCCGGAAGATGTGTCCGTCAGCGGCGTACCAGGTCTCGACCGCGGTGCGGCCGAACCGGGGAGACTCGGCCGCGACGATGTTTCCGTGGACTGTCACGCTCAGGTGCGCGACACGGGGATACGTCGGCCAGCCGTACTCCGAGCCGGCGGGCTGCCGGGGAAGTACCCAGCTGACTTTCTTGACGCCGTCCGGGACGAGCTCGAGCGAGCGTTCGCCCTTCGTCACGCCGTGCTCGGTCGTTGCGGCCCCGCTGGCGCCAGAGGCGCGTCGGCG
>DATNKY010000584.1:0-4105 GCA_035603155.1 Solirubrobacteraceae bacterium | reverse complement strand
CCGCTTCACGGAAGGCTCGCGCGCGAGACCTATCTTGAAGCCCTCACCGCCTCGTTATTCGCCGGCCGCCTGGCGGTCAGTGGAGGTGTGCTGGAGACCGCGCAGGCCGCCAGGGCAGCGCCGCCACCGCTGCAGCCTCCGCGCGCGTCTGATCTGTTGCTGGACGGCCTGGCGCGCTTGATCACCGAGGGACACGACGCAGGAACGCCGACGTTGAGACGGGCGGTTAGCGCCTTCCGGCGCGAGGACATCCCTCGAGAAGAGGGGATCCGGTGGGGGTGGCTCGCATGCCGCGCCGCAGGACTTCTGTGGGACGATGAGGCATGGGACGTGCTCTCGGCGCGTCTCGTCCAGCTCGCACGCGATGCGGGGGCGCTGAGCGCACTCCCCTTGGGGCTCACCATACGCTCGGGAATGCAGTTGTTTGCGGGAGAGTTTGCCGTGGTCTCCTCGCTCGTCGAAGAGGTGGCGGCGGTCAACGAGGCCACGGGCACCAGCCTTGCCCCCTACGGGGCGCTTCTGCTGTTCGCTTTCCAGGGCCGTGAGGCCGAGGCCCGTCAGCTCATCGAGGCGGCCACAGGCGAGGTGACGCGTCGGGGTGAGGGGCAGGGGCTGACGATCATCCAATGGGCGACCGCGGCGCTTTACAACGGGCTCGCCCGCTATGAGGAAGCACTGGTTGCGGCCCAGCAGGCCGCTGAGGACTCTTACGTGATCTGGTTCTCAACGTTTGGGACGGTCGAGCTGATCGAGGCGGCCGTCCGGAGCGGGCGGGCCGGGCTCGCGGCCGAGCACCTCGTCCGCCTCTCGCAGAGAACCGCGGCTAGCGGCACTGACTGGGCGCTCGGGATCGAGGCCCGCTCGCGCGCACTGTTGAGTGAAGGTGAGACGGCCCAGATCCTTTACCGCGAGTCGATCGAGCGGCTCGCTCGCACCCGCCTCCGGTTGGAGCTCGCCCGCGCCCACCTCCTGTACGGCGAATGGCTGCGCCGCGAGAGCCGGCGTCTCGACGCCCGCGAGCAGCTACGCACCGCCCAAGAACTGTTCAGGCAGTTCGGCATGCAAGCATTCGCCGAACGCGCCCGAGTCGAGCTCGAGGCGACCGGCGAACACTCCCGCAAACGAGCCGCCGAGGCACGCGACGACCTGACCGCCCAGGAAGGACACATCTGCCGCCTCGCTGCCGAGGGTGGGACGAACCAAGTGATCGCCGCACAGCTGTTCATCAGCCCGAGCACGGTCGACTATCACCTACGCAAGGCGTTCCGCAAGCTCGGAGTGAAGTCCCGCCACCAACTCAAACAGCACGTGCTCCAGCCAGACGCAAGCGCGGAACCTGCCGCTAGGAGCCCTGACCCTTCCGAGTGAGGCTGGCCGTCAGGCGGCTGATGCCCCGAACTCGCCTGCTCCTTCGCCTCTGCCGATGTATTCGCGGCCCCAGTCGTCCACGACACCGTCGTGGGCGAAGCTGGCGAGGAAGTCCTCGGTTTGGTGGCTATTGGCCGCGTCAAGAAGCTTGGTGACCGGACCCGGGGTTGGCACGGTCATCGACGCGACACCTCGGGCACGTGCGTCGCATGGGGGCCTTGGAGATCTTGCGGCCCGATTCGCCTCGGGAATTTGGCGCGGATTCGATCTGCGACGGCGTTGACGACCGCGGCGCCATCGTCGGCGGGATCGATGTGCACGCGAAACGGTCGGGTCCCGTGCCGCATCTCGACCACGTGCACGACCGCGGCGGCGACGTCGGCCACGTCCGCGTCGGGCGGGGCCTGCTCAGCCAGTCGCTGGCTCACGTCTGCCATCAGGTTCGGGTAGGCGGCGTCGTATTCGGCGACAACCTCGTCGTCGGCTGGGTGGCCGCTGTGGGCGAAGTGGTTGGTGCCTTTCGTGAACGAGCCGGGAACGATGATGGTCGTCTCGATGTCGAAGCGAGACAGCTCAGCGGCGTAGCTGACGGCGAGAGCGTCCATGCCCGCCTTCGCAGCGAAGTAGGGCCCGAGGTAAGGAGGGGTTCCGCCGCGCGTGCTTGTGCTCCCGATCCAGATGACCAGCCCGTGCTGCCGGGCGCGCATATGGGGCAGCGCGGCGCGGTTGAGCCGCTGGGTTCCCAGCACGTTGGTGTCGTAGATGTCCGCGATCTGTTCGGGCGTGAAGGCCTCGGTCGGCCCGGTCACCATGTGCCCGGCGTTTTGCAGGAGCACGTCGATGCTGCCTTGCTCAGAGATCACGTGGCCGACTGCCTCGTCGACAGAGCGCTGTGATGACACATCGAGCTCGACGGGGCGGAGGTCGACGTCGTGGCCGGCGGCGTATTGCTTTGCCTCGGCAGCCTGCGTTGCGTTGTGGCCGTCGATGTCGCGCATCCCCGCATACACGACGTGTCCAGCATCGGCGAGCGCTCGTGCGCTCAGGGCGCCGAACCCGCTCGAGGCGCCCGTGATGACAATCGTCTTGGTCATGACCTTGCTCCATATTTCGTGTGAACCGCCCTGGCGTGCGAACTGGCAGGGGCGGTCTAGATCGCCGTGGTGCAGAGACGGATCGTGCCAACGCATGGTCCGCCCACACCGGCGCAGGCCGTGGGCCGAGATGCCGCCCATCCAGGATGGGTGGTTGCCGGCGGCTCGGGTTGGGTCAGTTGATCGGCGAGATCATGCCGCCGTTGACGTAGATCGTCTGAGCTGTGACCCAACGGGTCTCTGGCGCGGCGAGGAAGCGCACCACGGGAACGACGTCGGCAGGCTCGCCGAGGTCGCCGTTGATGGTCATGCCCGACAGCCAGGCGATCGTCTCCGGGGTCTCGGCGTTGTAGAAGAAGCTGGTCTTCTGTGGACCGGGGGCGATGCAGTTGACAGTCACCCCGCGCGGCCCGATCTCCTTGGCGAACGCCTTGGTGAAATGCTCCACCGGTGCCTTGCTGCCAGCGTACGCGGAGTAGGTGGCGGCCGTCACGGCGACTTGGGTCGTGACCATGTTGATGATCCGGCCGTTATCGGCCATCTTGTCGTAGGCCTCGCGCATGAAGAAGTACGGGATCTTGGCGTTGATCGCGAACGAGTCGTCAAAGTCCTTCTCGCTCGTCTTGACCAGGGGTTTGCGGATGATCAGCCCCGAGGTGTTCACCAGGATGTCCCACTTCCCGAAGCGGTCGATGGTCGCGTCGACCAACTGCGTGATCTGACCGGTGTCGGTCAGATCGCCTTGATGAGCGATCGCCTCGACGCCGAGACCTTCGAGCTCGTTGACGACGTCCACCGCTTCCTGGGCGCGATGAGGAGAGTTGAAGTGCACGACGAGATTGACGCCGTCGCCAGCGAGAGACTCAGCGAACAGCTTGCCCAGATTCGCGGTGCCCCCGGTGACGATCGCGACTCGACTGTTCCCGTTGCTGGAAAACGCCGTAGAAGTACTCATCTCTGCTCCTTGGTTTGAAAGGTGGACGCGTTGACAATCGCAGGAGACCGGCGGTCATCGAGTCATGGAACGCGTAGTCCGCGATCGGGCGATCTCGTAGTCATCGGGTCAGAGCGGCTCGCGCGCGGGCGCCGATCTCGCGGAAGCCGAGCAGGGGCACTCGGTTGGGAGCGTCGAGAGTCGCAGCGACGGTCAGCGATCGAATCATCCGACGCGAAGTCCGCGTCCGAAAACCTCGTGTCACGCGGTGTCGACAGCCGCCCCCCCGCGCGGGTATGGTCGGTGTTGCATGGGCATTGAGGGTGCTGCAGAGGTGCTGCACGGCCGCCGCGGCGAGCGCGAGATGCTGGATCGGTTGCTTGGCGTAGTACGCGGTGGGCAGAGCCGGGTGCTTGTGATGTCCGGCGAGCCGGGGGTTGGCAAGACGGCACTGTTGGAGTCAGCGATTCGATCCGCATCGGGGTTCCGGGTCGCGCGCGCTGTGGGTGTCGAGTCAGAGATGGAGCTGGCGTTCGCGGTCCTCCAGCAGTTATGCGCGCCGATGCTCGACCGTCTGGGACGACTTCCTGCGCCTCAGCGCGACGCGCTCGGGGTGACGTTTGGGTTGAGCGCGGGGAACCCGCCGGATCGCTTTCTGGTCGGGTTGGCCGTGCTGAGCCTGTTCTCGGAGATAGCCCATGAGCGCCCG
>DATNKY010000349.1:0-2491 GCA_035603155.1 Solirubrobacteraceae bacterium | reverse complement strand
ATCGTCCAGTCGAGAAAGCCGCTGTCGGACAGCTCGCGCCGAACGAGCATCAGCTCGAGCAGACCGACGAGCTGTCCGATCGCGCACAGACGGACGGCGAAGCTCAGCGCCTGGTCGAGATCAGGGTGTAGCCACATGTGTCACCTGGACCCGTCGCCGGCAGCGACACGGTGGACCGCCGAGCGAAACGCGGTATAGGACCGCGCCCTGCCCTGGTCGTAACCGATCACATCGATCCGGAACTGAACCGCGACCGAGCCGCGGCAGAGGTCGGTGACCTTTTCAGCCAGCAGCAGGTACGGAAGACTCATCATCAGCGAGTCCGGCGGATGATCGGCGCCGACCACCGGCTCGTAGCCGAGGTGCTTCATCGCCCTGACGATCGCGGTGGCGCACGAGAAGATGCTCTTGCGCGTGTAGCGACCGGGATTGACGACACCATCGGCGATCCGGCGCCGCTCGATCCCCTCGAGCTCGCGCCAGTCCGTCGAGCCGGCGTCAAGCACCTCCTCGCGATCGCGATCGGTCGAGCTCCACGATCTGTACCAGACGGCGAAGTCCCCCTGGATCGGCTTGGGCGCGAAGAAGTTCCACCCTGGGAGCAGGTGACCGGTCGGGTCCAGACGGCGTAACCGCCGCGCGCGGCCATAGGGAAGCTGCACGATCGCGGTCATCGCGAACCACGCGCCGAGCACTGCGACGGCCGCGATCGTCAGCAACTGCCGGGCTTACTTCTGCAGGCGCTTGAGCGCCCGCTCACGCGAGTTGGCGATCTCGCGAGCGCTCGGCAGCGGGAATGCACGTCCCTTTGCCTGTGCCTCGGCGACGCGCTTGGCCACCGTCTCGCGCACTGCCTCGTTCGTTACCACGGTGTCGACGAACTTGTCGAACGGAAGGTCGCCCACCGGAATGTCACCGAACTCGCGAACCTCGAGAAAGTCAAGGACGATGTCCAAGCTGACTATGTCGTGAATCAGTTCGCCGTGCGAGGGAGCATCGGCGATGTCCCCGCCGATGTCCGGTCCTATGCTCATGCTGCCTCCCTCATGAGGTTGTGTTGTGAGCACATGAACATGCCGCTGACGCGGTCTGTGACATGTGCGTCTACGATTGCCCGCCCCTGTGACGGAAACCAAGCAGGCCGGTAGCCATCGCCCAGCTGACTACGGCAACCCCTAGCCGAGGACTGTCAAACTGTGCCGCCCCGGTCCCGCCCCACGGTCGTGTCCAACAGACGGCGATACTACGCCGGCTGTGTCAGGCGGTCAAGCAGTGCCTTATGACACTCTTGGCACGAATGGTGAGCAATTGTGCGGTTGACACGAGCACTCCCTAACACTCGCAAAACCTGACGGAATCGGGGTCAGGCGTTACTGAGCGCCGGTTCGTCGGCGAGCACCGCGTCGAGTGCCTGGAGCACGCGGTCGGCTACTTCCCGGCGCGCGTTGTAACCCATCAGCCCGATGCGCCAGATGTCCGGCGCCGCCGGGCCGAGCCCACCTCCGACCTCGATTCCGTGCTCGCGAAGCAGCCGTGTCTGAACGCGCTTGCTGTCGACGCCGTCGGGGATCCGGACGGCGCTGAGCGGCGCGAGCTGATGTGCCGGCTCCGCGAGCAGCTCGAGTCCACGGTCGCTGAGCTGTGCTCGGAAATAGGACCCGGCGCGGTTATGGCGCTCCCAGCGCGCCTCGAGACCCTCGGAGGCGATCTCCCGCAGCGCCTCATAGAGCGCGTAGATATGCAGCACCGGCACCGTGTGGTGGTAGGCGGCGGGGCGCCTGAGCCAATAGCGCTCGAGCAGGTCCAGGTCAAACGAATACGAGACCGGATGCTTGCGAGCGCGGATCCGTTCGAGCGCTCGGTCCGACACGGCGATCGGCGACATGCCGGGCGGCGCGCCGAGGCACTTCTGCGTGCATGAGTAGGCGAAGTCGATGCCCCAGGCGTCGAAGTCGAGCTTGACGCCGCCGAGCGAGGTGACGCAGTCGGCCATCAGCAGCACGTCGCGGTCGCGCAGCTGTTCGCCGAGCTCGGCCAGCGGGTGCTCGACGCCGGTCGATGTCTCGGCATGGACCACGACGAGCAGGCGTGCGTCCGGGTGCGCTTCGAGCGCCTCGAGCAGGCGGTCGTTGGGAACGTGCTCGCCCCAGTCGGCGTCGACCTTGACGACGTTCGCGCCCTGGCGTCCGGCGATCTCCACGATTCGCCGGCCGAAGAAGCCGTTGACGCCGACGATCGCCGTGTCGCCCGGCTCGAGCAGATGGTTGAGTCCGCACTCCATTCCCGAGGTGCCGGTCGCCTGCAACGGCAGCACCAGGCCGCCGCTGGCGCGGTACGCGGCGCGCAGCAGCGAGATCAGCTCGGACTCGATCTCGAGCAGGTCCGGATCCATGTGGCCGAGCAGCGGGCGCTGCATCGCAGCCAGGGAAGCGGGGGCGGGGTTACTCGGTCCCGGGCCGCAGAGCAGGCGCTCGGGCGGGGCAAGCGGGGG
>DATNKY010000253.1:0-8515 GCA_035603155.1 Solirubrobacteraceae bacterium | reverse complement strand
TGATGAACGAGCTGACCCCGAGGTCGTAGGTCGAGAGGATGTCGGCCTCGTCGCTGGAGGTGGTCAGCACGACGATCGGGATCCGCTTCAGCGACTCGTCGGCCTTGATTTCAACGAGCGCCTCGCGGCCGTCCTTCTTGGGCATGTTGAGATCGAGCAGGATGATCCCCGGCCTCGGGGCGTCAACGTCCGGTCCCGCCCAGCGTCCCTCGTGGCGCAGGTAGTCGAGCAGGTCCTGCCCGTCGACGACGAACTTCATCTCGTTCGCCAGGTGCGAGTCCTGGAGCGCGTCGCGGAGCAGCTCGCGGTCCTCCTCGTCGTCATCGGCGAGCAGAATCGTGAACGGGCGGCGGGTGGTCTGGTCAGACTGCGACATACGGCTCCTCGTGCTCGATCGGCTCGCCGCCGTGCGGCGCCGCTTCGCTGACAGCCTCGGTCCGGTTGATCGGCAGACGGACCGTGAAGGTTGAGCCCTCGCCGACGATGCTCTGCGCTCGCACCGAGCCGCCGTGACGATCGGCGATCTTGCGACACAGCGCGAGGCCGATCCCGGTTCCCGGATACGCGCCGCGGCCGTGGAGGCGCTCGAACACGCGGAAGATGCGCCGCGCGTACTGGGTTTCGAAGCCGATCCCGTTGTCGCGGACGACGATCGTGACCCAATCGCCGTCCGTGGCTGCGGAGATATCGACCTCGGGCGTGGTGTCCTCACGCCTGAACTTGAGCGCGTTGGAGATCAGGTTCTGCATCAGCTGGCGCATCTGTGGCGCGTCGGCGTTGATCGTCGGCAGCGCGCCGACCGTCACGCGCGCCCCAGAGCGGCGGACCAGATCGTCGAGGTCCTCGAGGACATCGTGCGTGACCTGGCCGAGATCCACCGGCGTGAACGGTCGCGTCTGCATCGCCACGCGCGAGAAGACGAGCAGATCCTCGATCAGCCGCTGCATACGTTCGGCGGAGGTGTTGGCGCGCTGGAGGTAGTCAAGGCCGCGGTCTGACAGCGTGTCGGCGTCGAGCTCCCGCACGCGCTCGGTGAACGTGCGCACCTTGCGCAGCGGCTCTTGGAGGTCGTGCGAGGCGATCGAGGCGAACTGCTCGAGCTCGGCGTTGGAGCGCGCCAGCTCGCGGGCGCGGCGTTCGAGCTCGGCGTTTGACTCGGCGAGCTGGGCGTTTGCCTCGACGACGAGATCGTTGGACCGCAGGATCCGCGCGGCAAGCGCCAGCGCGACCAGCGCGACGAACGCGAACGCTCCGAAGATCAACCACGGCAGCCAGCGGTTGGTGCCGGACACGCTTGCGAAGAACTCGCTCTCGGGCGCGGCCAGCAGGACCCTCCAGGTCGTGCTCCCGAGGGGAACCTGATCGAAGTAGTGGCCGCGGACGGATCCCGATGGGTGCGTGAGGACCTTGATCTGGGTCGGCGTGTGGAAGTGATACCCGGGCGGTCGCTTGGGGTTCGTCGAGGCGATCACGATCCCGTTGCCGTCGAGCAGCAGGTGGTGAGCGCCGTTGACGCCCGGAACCTTTTCGAGGTCGTTGGTCGTGAAGGCGGTCAGCGCGTCGGGCCGGAGGCCCCGGACCAGGATGCGCGGGCCCAACGGCGTCGAGATCCTGCTCGCAAAGTCGACCACGCCGCCGTCGCCGTACGGCTCGACGTTGCCCAACGCCCACCGCTGCCCGGCCCTGATCATCGCGAGCGCGCTGTGGGCGCCTGTGGCGAGCCCGGCTCGCGCCTGTGGGGTGAAGCCGCGCGACGAGGCGAGTACGCGCCCGTTGGCGTCGAGCAGCACGAGGTAGACGTCGGAGCCGCGGTTGCGCTCGAGCACTCGGTTTGGGACGACCGCCCTGCTGTACTCGGCCAGCGGCTGCGGTCCCGGCCTGCTGACCGCGCCGAACACGCTGTCGATCAGCCCAGCCACGAGGACGGCACGCTGGTGGGCCTGCGCCTCGACGGCGCCGCGCGATCGTGCCTGGTTGTTGGACAGATCGACCGCGAACACAGCCAGCAGGGCGAGAATGATCAACGCCCCGGCGATCAGCGCTGCAACGGCTTCTCGTCGTCTCATGTGCTGGTCCGGAAAGAGATCTTGCTTAGTAGCAGAAGTGCTACTCGATGCCAAGCCGATCGAGCAGCCGCTCATCGGTTCGCCAGCTGCGGCGAACGCGCACCGACAGCTCGAGGTGGACCTGCGTGCCCAGCTCGCGCTGGATCGCGCGGCGGGCGGCGACGCCGATCGACTTGATCATCCGCCCTCCGGCGCCAATCAGGATCCCCTTCTGCGACTCGGTCTCGGTCAGCACGACGGCCTCGATCAGGACGAGGTCGTCGCGTGGGTGGCGGATCTCCTCGACCTCGACCTCGACCGCGTGCGGGATCTCCTGGCGCGTGCGCGCGAGCACCTGTTCGCGGACCAGCTCGGCCAGCACGGCCGCGGGCTCCTGATCTGAGTGCGTCGTCGCCGAGAAGTAGAACGGGCCTTCCGGGAGCAGCGAGACGAGGTGCTCGGTCAGCGCCTGGACGCCCTGGCCGTTGCGCGCCGAGACCGGGAAGATCTCATCGCCGAGCTCGAGCTCGGCGGCCGCCTGGAGCACAGCCGCGGTCCGGCCGCGGTCGGCACGGTCGACCTTGTTGGCGGCGATCGTCACCGGCACCGGGGCCGCCCGCAGCAGCGCGGCGATGAAGCGGTCCCCGGGCCCCAGGCCCTGCTCGGCGTTGACCACCAGTACGCACCCGTCAGCGTCGGCGAGCTCGCGCTCGACCCGGCGCTGCATCCGTTCGGTGAGCGCGTCACGGGGCCGCTGCACGCCTGGGAGGTCGACCAGCACGAGCTGCCAGTCGGGCCCGGTCGCGACGCCGCGAATCGCCCGGCGGGTCGTCTGCGGCTTGTCAGACACGATCGCGACCTTGGCGCCGACGATCGCGTTGGCGAGCGTGGACTTGCCGACGTTGGGTCGGCCGGCGAGCGCGATGAAGCCCGACCGGGTCGCCCCGGCCGCCGGGCGCTCGCGCTCTAATCCACCCATCGCATCAGCTCGGCCTGGAGCGCGAGCATCTCGCCCTGATCGGTCTCGTGGTCCATCCCGGTCAGGTGCAGGGCGCCGTGGATCACCGCCTCGCGGAGGTCCTCGGTCTGTTCGGGGCAGATCACGATGTCCCCGAGCTCGCGCGGGCCGGCAGCGGTGCCGTCCTCGTCGACGCCGAACGAGAGCACATCGGTGGGCTCGTCGATCTGTCGGTGCTCGCGGTTTAGCTCGCGGCTGCGCTCCTCGTCGACGAACTCGATCGCGACGTGGCCCTCGTCGATGTCCGCCGACGCGAGCGCGAGCGCGCACAGCTCCTCGAGCTCGACCGCGGTTGGCCCACCGGAGACGATCGCGTCGATCCCGAACACCTCTACGTCGAGCATGGCTATTGGCCGCCCACGGCGCAGGCCACTTCTACGCTCGCTTGCGGGCGTGGAGTTCCGGCGCCTGCTGCTGGGCGTGCTCGTTGTAGGCCGCGACGATCCGTCGCACGAGCTTGTGGCGCACGACGTCCTCCTCCCCGAACCGGACGAAGTCGATGCCCTCGACTCGGTTGAGGATGTCCGAGATGACAACCAGGCCCGAGTCCTGCTCGCGCGGGAGGTCGATCTGGGTGATGTCCCCGGTGACGACCATCTTGGAGTTGAAGCCCAGGCGCGTGAGGAACATCTTCATCTGCTCGGGGGTCGTGTTCTGAGCCTCGTCGAGGATGATGAAACTGTCGTTGAGGGTCCGGCCACGCATGAACGCGAGCGGCGCGACCTCGATCACGCCGCGCTCGAGATGCGCCGAGACGCGCTCGGGGTCGAGCATGTCGTGCAGGGCGTCGAACAGCGGCCGCAGGTACGGGTCGACCTTCGCCATCAGGTCGCCGGGCAGGAAGCCGAGCCGCTCGCCGGCCTCGACCGCCGGGCGGGTGAGGATGATCCGGTTGATCTCGCGCCGGCTGAGCGCCGCGGCCGCGAGCGCGACCGCGAGGAACGTCTTGCCCGTGCCGGCCGGGCCGATCCCGAAAGTGATCGTGTTGTTGCGGATCGAGTCGACGTAGCGCTTCTGGTTGATCGTCTTGGGCGAGACCTTGGTGGCCCTGTGGCGCCAGACGACGTCTTCGAGGATCTCAGACGGCGAGGCATCCTCGTCCAGCGCGCGGGTAACCGCCTCGATCGTTCCGGGGGCGATCTCGTGGCCCTGCTCGATCAGCTCCGACAGCTCGCGTACGACGGCGCCGGCGGCCTCGACGGCCCGCTCGTCGCCCTCGAGCGTGAGCACGTTGCCCCGCAGATAGACGTCGCAGTCGAGGTGGCTCTCGAGCGTGCGCAGCACGGCGTCCTCGCTCCCGGCCAGTTCGGCGGCGACGGTGTTGTCGAGCTCGAGCGCCTTACGCACTAGCTCTTAACGGCTCCCAGGGCTTCGCGTACGCGCGCCGAAGCGCGCCTGCCGTCCGCCCGTCCCTGCGCTCGCGCGAGCACTTCCTTCATCACCCGGCCCATGTCGGCGGGTCCGGCGGCGCCGGTATCGGTCACGACGGCGGCGACGATCGCGTCGAGCTCTGCATCGTCGAGCTCGGCCGGGAGATAGCCGGCGATCAGATCCGCCTCGGCCTCCTCGCCGGCAGCGAGCTCGGGCCGACCGCCGTCACGGAACTGCGAGGCGGCCTCAAGGCGCCGCTTGCGCTCGCGGCGCAGGACGGCGAGCTCGTCGCCATCCCCCTCCTTGGCGTCCTTCTGAAGCTCGGACAGGACTAGTCGCAGCGCCCCAACGCGATCTTTCTCTCCCGCCTTCATGGCGGTGGTCATGTCAGTCCTGACCTGTTCCGCAACCGTCACTGAATATTCAGGATAGCCCCAGGTCCGCCGGAAGCTCGCATTTGATCCCATCGGCGTACAGCTCGACGCACTCGACCTGCGCCGGCGCGCCCCGCACGGCAGCGCCCGCCGGCAGATAACACCGCGTGTAGTCGGCGGTGTATCCGGAGCACTGGGAGTCCGCGACCTTGTCTACGAGCACGGTCTCGACCGTGCCGAGCTTGGCATTTCGGTGGTGACGCGAGCGGACCTCGGACCTGGCTCGCAGCTCGCGTGAGCGGCGCTGCTTGACCGGCGGAGGCACGCGGTCGCCGAGTTCCTGCGCGACAGTGCCCGGCCTGGGTGAATATTGAAAGGCGTGCACACGCGTGATCTCGGCGGCGTCGACCGCGTCGAGTGTGCGCCCGAATGCGTCCTCGTCCTCGGTCGGGAAGCCCACGATGATGTCGGTCGTGAGGTTGACCTCGGGGGCGGCCTCGCGCAATGCCGCGATCTGGCCGAGATACTGCGCCGCGGTGTAGCTGCGCCCCATCGCCGCCAGCACGTGGTCGTCGCCCGACTGCATCGGCACGTGCAGGTGCGGACAGACCTTCGGCTCGCAGGCGAGCGCCTCGAGCAGCGAGTCCTTGACGTGGATCACCTCGACGCTCGACAGTCGCACGCGCTGGACGCCCGGAACCTGCGCAACCTCGACCATCAGCTCGCCGAGCTCGAGCCCGCGCTCGGGATCGCGGTAGTCGCCGACGCTGATCCCGGTCATCACCATCTCGGGCTGGCCCGCCTGCACCCGCTCCGCCGCCTCTCGCAGGATCGCGCCGGCCGGACGCGAGCGGGCGCCGCCGCGGACCTTGGGGATGATGCAGTACGCGCAGTGCGAGTCGCAGCCGTCCTGGACCTTGATGAACCCGCGGGTCCGAAGCGCCTGGTGGACGGGCTGGCGCGTGAGCACGTCG
Organism: Solirubrobacteraceae bacterium; assembly: GCA_035603155.1. Taxonomy (GTDB): domain Bacteria; phylum Actinomycetota; class Thermoleophilia; order Solirubrobacterales; family Solirubrobacteraceae; genus Palsa-465. The sequence goes on along the minus strand of DATNKY010000253.1, from coordinate 2,733 downwards.
TGGTCGAGATCGACGCAGCCGCCGATCGCGGCGGCGACATCCTCGGCGGTGCCGATGAACGGCGTCACCCGCCCGTCGATGTCGGCGAACTGGGCAGCGTTGAGGTTGACCGCACAGCCGGCGACGTGGACCTGACCGGCGGTCTTCAGCGAGCGCCGGACCGCTTGGCGGGACTTCGACTCGGCCTCGTTGGTGATGCAACAGGTGTTGATCACGTGCAGCTCGGCGTCCGCCTCCGCCACCTCTGCGTGACCGGCGTCGAGCAGTGCTCTGCGGGCGAGCATCGCGTCAGCCTGGGAGACCTTGCAGCCGAGGAACTTGACCGCGAACGTGGTCACTGCGGGGCACCGTAGCGCAGAGGAGGCCGCGCGCCCGCCCTAAGCGCGCGGCCCCCGTCGTCGGGCAGCTACGGAACCTTCGCCACGACCGGGAGACCATCGTGCGCCTCGACGCGTGCCTGGCGACGCGGTGTCCTCGGGACGGCACGCCGATCGCAGACCGACGGCAGACCAGCCCGAGGCTTGGGCCGCGGCGCGATCAATTCGAGGAGCAGGCCACCGATGGTGACGCCGATCGCGAGCGGGTTGGGCAACTGTTCACCTCCTTTAAGACCGGATTACGGAAATCGACGCCACACAGGGTCGACTACGGCCCCCGCTCCGGCATCGGCCCCATGGACAGGATTCGCCGCACGGCGCTGTCCACGTGCAGACCGGCTCAGGCGGTCATGTACAGCGCCGACCACTCAACGCTGAGCCGCCGCTCGCACTCGTGCAGGCCCCTGGCGTCGAAAGCGCGCGAGACCCCATCGGCCTCCTCGCGCAGGATCCCGCTGAGGATCAGCTCCGGCGGCATCCGGCGCTGGGACGCGGCCCAAGCACGCAATGGGCCGGCGAGCACGTTCGCCGCCAAAAAATCGCACGCGGGCACCTGATCCGATCGCATGTCGAAGCGCTCGGTCCGCACCGCGACGCCGTTGAGCTCGCCGTTGGAGATCGTCGCGTCGACCGCGGCCGGATCGTGATCGAGCGCGATCACCGGGTCATAGCCGAGCTTTGCGGCGGCGATCGCGAGCACGCCCGAGCCGCAGCCGAGGTCGACGAACGAGCCGGCCGACCGCGGCCGGTCGAGCATCAGCTCCAGGCACAGGCGTGTGGTCGCGTGCGCCCCGGTGCCGAACGCCTGCCCGGGGTCGATCACGACGTCGATCTCCGCGCCGCCGGGCGACGCCCAGGGCGGGCGTACGCACAGCCTGTCGAGCATCAGCGGCCGGTGGAACTCGCGCCAGCGCTCGGACCAGTCGTCGGCGATCTCGCTCGTCGTGACCTCGACCAGCGCTTCGCCCGCGGCGGCTTCGAGGTCGGGCAGCGCGGGCACCTCGCCGGGCGCGCCGTAGACGGCGTACTCGACGACCCCGTCACCGACATCGACCTCCTCGACGCCGCTGGGCGCGAGCTCGAGCAGCTCGGCGAGCACGAGCTCGGAATGCTCGCGCGCGACCCTGACGGCGAGTCTGATCAACCGCCGAAGGCGCGCTTGAGCTTGCCGAAGACGCCCTCCTCGGTGCGGAGGTTGTCGTCGGTGAGGCTCTCCGACAGCCGCTCCAGCAGCTCGCGCTGGTCGCGCTTCAGGCGCTTGGGGATCACGACGTTGACGACCACCTGGAGGTCTCCGTGGCGGCGTCCGCGGAGCGCCGGCATCCCCTCGCCGCGGACGTTGAAGGTCTCGTTCGGCTGCGTCCCGGCGGGTATCTCGAGCTCGGTTGTGCCCTCGATCGTCGGCACCTCGACGGTCGTCCCGAGCGCCGCCAGGGGCGCCGCGACGTCCACCACGGTCACCAGGTCATCCCCATTGCGAACGAAGCGCGGGTCTTCGCGCACCCTGATCTGGACATACAGGTCGCCGGCCCGGCCGCCGTGGTCGCCTGCGTGGCCCCGTCCGGTGATCCGGATCCGCTGGCCGTCATCGATCCCGGCCGGCACATCGACGGTCAGCTTGACCCTGTTTGCCTTGCGGCCACGCCCCCTGCACACCTTGCACGGGGTCTGCGCCACGCGCCCGTCGCCGCCGCAGACGTCGCACACGACCGCTCGCACCACCTGGCCGAACGGCGTCCGCGTGACGGCGCGCAGCTGACCGGTGCCCTGGCAGTTGGTGCAGGTCTCGATCGGCGTGCCGGGCTCCGCGCCGTTGCCGTTGCAGTGCTCGCAGCGCTCGACCGCCTCGAACGAGACCTCGATCTGCTCGCCGTTCGCGGCCTGCGCGAGCGTGATCTCGGCCCCGACCGCGATATCGCCGCCGGTGGCCGGGCCCCCGGGGCGGCCGCCGCCGAAAACACTGCCGAAGGCGCCGCCGCCGCCGAAGAAAGCGTCGAAGATGTCCGCGACCGAGCCGAAGCCGTCGAAGTTGGGCGCGTAGCCGCCGCTACGCAGACCCTCGTGGCCGTAGCGGTCATAGGTCGCCCGGCGGTCGGAGTCCGACAGCACTTCGTAGGCCTCCGCGGCCTCCTTGAACTTCTCCTCGGCCTGCGGGTCGTGGCTGTTGACGTCGGGATGCAGCTCGCGCGCGAGCTTGCGGAACGCCTTCTTGATCTCGGCGTCCTGGGCGTCGCGCGAGACGCCGAGCACCTCGTAGTAGTCGCGTGGCAGCTGAGAGGAGGTCATCGTCTTAGCGCTCGTCGTAGACATCGGCGACGAAGGTCGACAGCTGGGCGGCGGCGTCACGGACGGCGTG
>DATNKY010000020.1:0-6023 GCA_035603155.1 Solirubrobacteraceae bacterium | reverse complement strand
CTCGTCGACTCCTGCGAGCTCGGGATGGTCGAGGTCCACCTCGATCTCGATGCCGTCGCCGACGAGCCCGAGGCTCGCCCGCCCGTCTGCTGCCGTCTGTCCCCAAAGATCGCCGCCCGCCGCCTCGAGCAGCGCGTACCGCGTCTGACGCTCGCGCCGCGCGAGCGTCTCCATCTCGCGCAGTTCCTCGAACGGGTCAATCCGGACCTGGGAGTCGGTGCCGATCGCGAGCCGGACACCCGCGTCGCGGTAGCGCAGGCCCGGCAGGTAGCCGTCACCGAGGTTGCCCTCAGTCGTCGGGCACGTGATGACGATCGACTCGCTCGCGCGCAGCAGCTCGATGTCCCGGTCGGTCACGTGGATCGAGTGCACGACGCTCGTGCGCGGACCCAGGAAGCCCGTCCGCTCGAGCAGCTCGATCGGCGAGCAGCCGTGCTCGGCGTCGCACTCCTCCAGCTCGCGCAGCTGCTCGCACGCGTGAACGTGGCGGACCAGGCCCTCGCGCTCGGCGTACCGGGCGATCGCCTCGATCCAGTCGGCCGGGACGGCACGGACGCTATGGACGGCCACCCCGACGTTCACCCCCGGCCTCGGATCAGCCCACGAGCGCAGCGCGTCGAGCCGCTCGAGAAACACCGATACATCCGGGTCACAGAATCGTCGTTGCCCGTCATCGGGCGGCCGCCCGAATCCGCCGCGGTTATAGGCGGCGGGAAGGAGCACGATCTCAAGCCCCTGCGCGACGGCCGCCTCGGCGAGCTCGATCGCCATCGCGTTCGGCTCGTCGTATGGCGTTCCGTCGGGCTGGTGCACGACGTAGTGAAACTCGCCGACCGCGCCGTACCCAGCGGCCGCCATCTGCGCATAGACACGCTCGCCGACGGCGCGCATCGATTCGGGGTCGTGGCTGCCGGCGAGCCGGTACATCTCGGTCCGCCAGCTCCAGAAGTCATCGCCGGGGTGCGGCCGCTCGGCGACGCCGCGCAGGTCAAGCTGAAACGCGTGGCTGTGCGCATTCGCCATCGCCGGAATGTGACTCGTTCTCATTCGGTCACCCTCGCGCGGGCATCGTCGCGGACGAATACAGGCTCCCCCGCGACGAACGCGGCGAGCACCGGGTTGTGTCCGAAGCGGTAGGCGATCTGCTCGACGGGCCCGTCAAGCACCACCAGGTCGGCCCGCTTGCCGACCTCGATCGAGCCGCGGTCCGCCTGCAACCCGAGCGTCCAGGCGCCGTTCAGAGTCGCCGCCGCCACGGCCTCGAGCGCGCTGAAGCGGTACAGCCTGACGGCGAGCCCGATCACGACCGGGAGCGAGAACACCGGCGCGGTGCCGGGGTTGGCATCCGTGGCGAGCACGACGATCGCGCCCGCGTCGACCAGTTCGCGGCCGGGGGCGCGGTGTTCGTCGCCGAGGAATTCGGCCGCGGGCAGCAGGACCGCCGCGCACTCGGCCTGTGCCAGAGGCGCGATGTCGTCGTCGTCCAACGTCGACAGATGGTCAACCGAGCGGGCGCGGGCCGCGAGCGCGACCGGCACCGACCGCAGACCGCCGAACTGCTCGACGTGAGCGCGCAGCGCGAGTCCCGCATCGGCCGCGAGGGCGCCCATCCGGGTCAGATCCTCGTTCGAGAACGCGATCGACTCGACGAAGATGTCGAGCGCCGCGACGCTTCCCGGCCTGACGACCTCGGGCATCATCGTCTCGACCTCGTCCATCCACTCGTTGGCCGAGTACAGCGGCGGCACCGAGTGGGCGAGCAGCGCCGTTGAGGTCGTCGTCTGTGCGACGCGCGAGCCCAGCGTCCGCGCGAGCTCGAGCGCGCGCAGTTCCCCCTCGCGCGACATGCCGTAGCCGGATTTGCACTCGAACGTCGTGGTTCCGGACGCCAGCATCTCGTTCGCCAGCGTGACCGATTGCGCGAGCACCTGCTCGTCCGAGGCCTCGCCCAGGGCGCGGGCCGAGGACGCGATTCCACCACCGTCGCGCGAGATCTGCTCGTACGGGACGCCCCGGATCTTCTGCTCGTACTCGCGCTCGCGCCAGCCGACGAAAGGAAGGTGCGTGTGGCAGTCGACGAATCCTGGGATCACCGCGCAGCCGCGGGCATCGAACCGCAGATCGGCATCGGGATCGTCCTGCAGCGTCGCGATCACGCCGTCGCGGACCGACAGACCTCCGGGCTCGAGCGTCTGCGTCGAAGCGTCGTCGCCACGAAGGTACGGCCGGCCGTCGCGATCGGGGCGCAGGATCTGCTCGGCGCCGCTGATCGAGAAGCTCAACGTACGTCTGGCTCGGGGTCAAGCATCGGCATCCGGAGCCCGTGCGAGCGCGCCGCGTCGAGCGCCTCCGGATAGCCGGCGTCGGCGTGGCGCACGACGCCCAGACCAGGATCCGCCGTCAGCGTGCGCCGGACGCGCTCGCCCGCCTCGGGCGTGCCGTCGGCGACCACCACCTGACCGGCGTGGATCGACTTCCCCATCCCTACGCCGCCCCCGTGGTGGATCGAGACCCAGCTCGCGCCGCACGCCGTCATCAGCATCGCGTTGAGCAGCGGCCAGTCGGCGACGGCGTCGGAGCCGTCGAGCATCGACTCGGTCTCGCGCTCTGGCGAGGCGACCGACCCGGCGTCGAGGTGGTCGCGCCCGATCACGATCGGCGCCTTGAGCTCTCCGCTGGCGACCATCTCGTTGAACCGGACCCCGGCGCGATCGCGCTCGCCGTACCCGAGCCAGCAGATCCGGGCGGGCAGGCCCTGGAAGTGGACCTTCTCGGCGGCCAGCGAGATCCAGCGGGCGATGTGCTCCTGGTCGCCGAACAGGTCGAGGATCGCTCGGTCGGTGGCGTGGATGTCCGCCGGATCCCCCGACAGAGCGACCCACCGGAACGGGCCCTTACCCTCGCAGAAGAGCGGCCTGATGTACGCCGGGACGAAGCCCGGATAGGCGAACGCGTCGGCGTCGCCGTACTCGGCGGCGAGGCCACGCAACGCGTTGCCGTAGTCAAACGCCTCGGCGCCGGCGTGCTGCAGAGCGCGGATCGCGCCGACGTGCGCGACTGCGCTCTCCCCCACCCTGCGCAGGTATTCGTCGGGATCGCCGCGACGCAGGACCTCCGCCTGCTCGACCGTCAGCCCCACGGGGATGTACCCGTTCAAGGGATCGTGGGCGCTCGTCTGGTCGGTCACGATGTCGATCTCGACTCCGCGACGGACGAGCTCGGGCAGGACCTTGGCGGCGTTCCCGGCCAGGCCGATCGACAGGGGGCGGCGCTGCGCCCGAGCCTCGTCGAGCCGCGCCAGCGCGTCGTCGAGGTCCGCCGCCCGCTGATCGAGATAACCGGTCTCGATCCGGCGCTCGATCCGGTGCAGATCTACTTCGACGCACAACGCGGCGCCGCCGAGCATCGTGATCGCCAACGGCTGGGCGCCGCCCATTCCGCCGAGCCCGGCCGTGACGACGAGCCGCCCATCGAGCGTACCGCCGAAGCGCTTGCGGGCCGCGGCCGCAAACGTCTCATACGTGCCCTGCAGAATTCCCTGGCTGCCGATGTAGATCCAGGAGCCCGCGGTCATCTGGCCGTACATCATCAGCCCGGCCGCGTCGAGTTCGCGGAACTTCTCCCACGTCGCCCACTGCGGGACGAGGTTCGAGTTGGCGAGCAGGACGCGCGGCGCGTCGGGGTGCGTCTCGAACACCGCGACCGGCTTGCCCGACTGAACCAGCAGCGTCTCGCCGCCGCCCAGTCGCTGCAGTTCGCGCTCGATCGTGTGGTAGCTGGACCAGTTGCGCGCCGCCTTGCCGATCCCGCCGTACACGACCAGATCCTCGGGTCGCTCGGCGACGTCGGGGTGCAGGTTGTTGTGCAGCATCCGCAACGCCGCTTCCTGCTGCCAGCCCTGGCAGCGCATGCCTTCGCTCAGGTCGACGCCCATCGCAGCCGCACGCTACCGCAGGCCACTAGCGATAGGGAAGCCGACTGCCCAGACCGCGCTCTCGCGCCTTGGCGAGCAGCGTCTCGCCGAGCGCGATATCCGTGATCGACAGGCCGCGGTGCCAGAACAGGATCGTCTCGTCGGGACGCTCGCGGCCCGGGCGCGACCCCGCGACAATTTCCCCAAGTTCGCCGTACAGGTTGCGCTCCGACAACCGACCCGAGTCGACGTGCGCCCGCAGCGCGCCGAGCGGGCCGGCGTGCACCTGGCCCCAGTCGTCGACGACGATCTTGTCCATGATCTCGAGCAGCCCGATCTCAACGGCGCTGACTGTCCCGTACGGCATCACTAGCGCGCCGCGCTCGATCCATTCGGTCTTCAGCAGCGGCGCCGGGCCGGTCAGCCGCGACGCCTCGACGACCACGTCTGCGCCCCGCACGCACTCCTCCCAGCTCGAGACCGCACGGACCTCGCGGCCGAGATCGGCGCTGAGCCGCTGCGCGAACCGCTCGCGGCTCTCGGCCCGCAGCGAGTGGACGCGGACCTCCTCGAGCGCCGGCAGCACGTGGCACAGCAGGCGGACGTTCCAGTACGCGGTGCCGCGCGCGCCGATATGACCGAGCACGCGAGCATCACGCCGAGCGAGAAACTCGCCCCCGAGCGCCGTCACCGCGCCTGTCCGCATCTCGGTGATCGCGGTCGCGTCGACGATCGCGATCGGCACCCCGTTCGCGGGGTCCATCATCAGCAGCAGCGCCAGCTCCGACGGCAGCCCCAGACGGTGGTTGTGGACGAAGTCGCCGACGACCTTGACGCCGGCGTGTTCGCCGGTGATCCCCCGCAGGACGTTGAAATGCCCCTCGGCCCCCTGGGGGAAAAGGTGCGTCCGCGGCTCGATCACGGTGTCGCCCCGTCCCTGTGCGGCGATCACGCCGCGCACCGAGTCCAGGATCTCGTCATCGCTGAGAGCGAGGGCGTCGACATCGGCGCCGTTCAGATAGACGATCTCGATCACCCGCGCCCCACCGCGTCGCCGACGCGCTCCAGCAGCTCGCCGTTGACCAGAGCCTCGCATGCAAGCCGCTCCACGTCAGGCCCGAGCGGCCGGTCGTCGACCACGGGCGCGATCACCTCGCGGACACACCGCTGCGCTGCCGCGGTACCCACCCCGAGACGCGATACGGACGCCAACTCGACCGCCTGGGCGGCGATCAACAACTCGATCGCGATCAACAGCCGGAGGCGCTCGATCTGGTCGCGCACGCGCAATGCCGCCTGCGCGGCCGCGGTCGAGTCGTCCTCGACCCCGTCGGCGCCGACGGTCGACTGAGTCGCGAGCGGCGCCGCGAGGTGGCGGATCTCGATCGTCAGCGCCCGCGCGGTATTCAGCAGCGGCGCGACCCCGGAGTGGGTCGGGTCATCGTCGACCAGGTTGGCCGGCAGTCCGCTCAGCCGCTCGGTCCGCAACCGTGCCGCGCGCTCGCCGATCGCCGAGGCGACCTGCGCGATCCCGATCGCCGTGGCATCGAGCGCGAGTGACAGCGCCGGGACGTGGAAATTTCCCGTGGACAGGATCTCGTCATCGTCGGCGAGCACGAGGGGATTGTCGTCGGCTCCGTTGAGCTCCGGCGCCTCCGCCTCGGCGAGCAGCGTCAGCGCGGCGTGCAACGAGCCGTGGATCTGGCTCGCACAGCGAAAGCTCAACGGGTCCTGGAGGCGGCGCGCCGAGCCCGGCTCGGTCAGCGCGCCGCCGGCGAGCAGCGCTCGCAGGCCGGAGGCCGCCCATTGCTGCCCCGGCGCCGGCCGGGCCGCGCCGACGCGCGGGTCGAGCGGACTCAGGTTGGCGCGAAATCCCTCCATCGACAGGGCAGCCGACACCTGCGCCGCGGCAAGGTACGCCTCGCAGTCGAGCAGCGCGAGCCCGGCGGCGCCGGCCGACACGGCGGAGCTCGAGCACAGCACGAGTCCGTCCTTGGCGCCGAGCTTCACCGGCTGCAGCCCGGCCTGGCGCAGCGCGTGCGCGCCGTCGAGCAGCTCGCCGCCGAACTCGGCCTCGCCCTCGCCGATCAGCACCAGGCCCATGTGCGCG
>DATNKY010000456.1:0-5151 GCA_035603155.1 Solirubrobacteraceae bacterium | reverse complement strand
TAACCCTCCCGAAGCTCGGTCCCAACGTCAGGCAGCGGGCTGGTGGAAGATGAGCTCATAACGACCTCCTCTGAAATGACTCGTAGCGCCTCGATTAAGCACCGGACCAGCCTGACGGCTGCGTCTGCAAGTCGCGCCCGTAAGACCGTAGTCTGCACCCCCAGTCGGCGTCCATAGGGGTCGCGTCTGCGAGATTGCTCGGGATGCTGGGTGATCTCGAGCAACGTGCTTTGGCGGCTGCTGGGGCGGTCGCGGCCACGTATGGGCTGGCGCACGACGAAGCCGTTGTCATCTCCTCGCAGAGCAACGTGCTGGTGCATCTGCGTCCCGCGCCGGTCGTTGCTCGCGTGATGACCGGGACGGTGGCGCTGCATGATGATCCGTCACGGTGGCTGGCGCGCGAGATCTCGGTGCTTCGGTTTCTGGCACCGTCCGGCTTAGCGGTCGCCCCGAGCCCGTTGATCGCACCGGGGCCCCATCACTGCGACGGCTTGTGGATGACGTTCTCAGAGTGGATCGCCGACGTCGAGCCTGCAACCGGTCTTGATGACGCTCACCGGCTCGGTCGAGCGCTGCGCGATCTACACGATCGGCTGCGACCGTTCGAGGGTGACCTGGGCGACCTGGGTGACGTTCGCGAAGACATCGAGCGCCTGCACGGCGCGCTTCGGCCGGTCGAAGCGAGCGAGGTTGATGCGATCTCGTCGTTTCGTGCGCGGCTGGACGGGCTGGGAGAGGTCGTCTTTGAGTCCACGCTTCCGACCCAGGCTTTGCACGGGGACGTATCGCTCGGCAACCTGCTCCGAACTCGGCGGCGGCGCGTCTGGAATGACTTTGAGGACACGTTTCGTGGGCCGGTTCACTGGGATCTCGCCAGCTACGTCGGCAGCCTCCGGATTCGCGGTGCGAGCTCGAGCTTCGTCCGAGCAATGCTCGACACCTACGGCTGGGGCGATGAGCGGGACCTGGCGCCGTTCATCGCCGCTCAGGACGTCTACGACGAGATCTGGCAGATGTATGACCGGCAGCGACGTCGTCACCGACCCTAGGGATCGTTCCCCGGGGTCAGCAGGCCGCTACGGCGAGCGGGTTGTTCGGGCCGTGGAGGTCGAGCGAGGAGGCTGTCCCGCACAATCCGGTGGGCACCACGAGCACGTGGGCGTGAGCGTGCGCGGTCAGGTGCTTGCCGCCGACGGTCGCCTTGGCGGTCGCCGCGTCGCGCAGCTTGCCCGTGACGCCGAGCAGGGTCTCGGCGCGCAAGGAGAACGACTTCGAGGTATGGGGCGCGAGCGTCCCGACAGTCCAGCACACGACCCTGCCACCGCGTTTCGAGCCCCGGCTTGCCGAGACGAACATCGTGCCCGGGGGCAGCCGGTCGCAGACCTTGACGTTGTGCAACGGCCACGGGTTGGGGTTTGTGATCTTCGGCAGGAATGTCGCGGTGCCGCCGGGCGGGATCTTCGGGGTGCTGGTCCTGTCGGTAAAGACGATCCGGCTGTGGGCGCCGGCGGTGATGACGGTCGTGACCTTGGCCATCGTGCGAGATCCGGGCGCGAGCGGGGTCGGAGTGGTGACGCTCGCGCTATTGCGGATCTTCCCGAGGTCCCGTGGCCGCGCGGCAACCGTGATCGTCGCGTGCGCCCCTGGCGCGATTGACGCGAGCTTGCAGGTGAGCGGGCTGCGACCATGGCATGAGCCGCTGGAGGGATGGACCGAGACGATCGATGCCGCGGTCGAGAGCGTGTCGGTCACGGTCGGGGTCTGCGCGGTTGCGGGTCCGGCGTTGGCGACGGTGATCGTGTAGCGCAGCGTCGAGCCGAACTTGGCGCGCTTGTGGTTGACGGTCTTCGTGATCGTGAGCTTTGCGTTGGGCGGCGGCGGCACGACCGACGGGTTGACGACGACGTGCGCCGTGCTCAACCCCGGGCTGCCGTTGTTTTCGGTGGCGGAGACCGTCGCGGTGTTTGTGATCTTCGTGCCGCCGGTACCGCTGCCGGTCCGAGCCGTGATCGTGACCATCGTCGAACCACCGGCGGGGAGCGAGCCGAGCGCGCAGGTGACGAGATTGCCCGATGCGCCGCACGACCCCTGTGCCGCCGCCGAGGACACGTACGTCAGTCCACCGGGCAGCGGGTCGCGGAGGGTGACTCCGCTCGCGGTGCTCGGGCCGTCGTTGCTCACCGCGATCGTGTAGGTGACGTCGCTGCCGGCGGCCGGGGACGTGTTTGATGCGCTCTTGGTCATGCGCAGGTTGACGAACGGCGGGACCTCGGTATTCGCCGTCGCCTGGTTGTTGCCGGGGTCTGGGTCGGGCTGATCGCCTGAGACCGTGGCGAGATTGGTGAACGAGGTGGCGGCCGCGCTGTCGAGCACCCAGGCCATGACCTTCACCGTTACGTGTCCGCCACTGGGAATGTCCCCGATCGCGCAGGTGACGGTGCCGGAGATGTTCGTGCAGCCGTCCGAGGCATCCGAGAATGCCAGCCCGGGTGGGACGGGATCGGTGATCGTCACGCCGGTCGCGTCATTAGGACCGGCGTTGGAGGCCGTCAGTGTGTAGGTCAACAGGTCGCCGACCGAGGGGTTCGCGCTCGACCCGGTCTTCGTGAGCGAGAGGTCGGCCTCCTGGTCGACGGGCAGCACTGCGCTGGCGAGGTTGTTGAAGGGGTCGAGATCATCAATCTCGGGGAAGCCGGCTCCGGCGGCCTCGCTGGCGACCGACGCGCTGTTGGTGATCGTCGTCCCCGCGGCCGCCGAGTTGACGGTCGCCGTGAACGTCACGGTGCCGCTGGCGCCTACCGCGAGCCCGCCGGGATCACAAACCACGTTGGGGGCCGAGAACGTGCAGTCGGTCGAGGTCCCGAACGACATACCGGCGGGCAGCGGATCGGTGATCAGCGCGCCGGTGGGATTCGGACCGAGGTTGGTGACCGTCATCGAGAACGTCACCGTGTCACCGACCGTCGCGCTCGGCTCCGACACGGACTTGGTGAGCTGCAGGTCGGTCACCGTCGCCACTCCGACCGTCGACCTAGCCGTGTTGCTCGTCAGATCGGGGTCGGGCGTGTCGCTCGTGACCGTCGCCGTATTGGTCTCGTCCCCGCCGGAGTTCGACGCCGTGACCTGCACCGGCAGCTGGAACAGAGTCGAGCCGCCCGACGCGAGCGTCGCAATCGTGCACGTGAACGTGTTCGTCGCCGCGTCAAACGCGCAGCCCGCCGGAATCAGCGCCGTCCTACCCGGATCGGCGACGATGCCGGCCGGCAGCGGGTCACTGACGACGACGTTGGCCGCCGGGCTCGGTCCGTTGTTGATCACGGTCACGTCATAGTCAAACGAATCGCCGGGGTTCAGCGCTGTCAGCAGCGGCGTCGTTCCGTCGGCCTCAAACGCGCCCTTGCTGACGATCAGGTCCGCGGCGGGCATGATCACCTGGGTCAGGCCGGCGGCGTTGTTCGATTGATCGGGGTCGGCCGTCTGGGAGCTGACCGTCGCGACATTGGCCGCGGTCTCGTCGCCGCTGCCGCCCACGAACGTCCCCGCGACCGTGATCGCCTGTGGACTGTCGGCGACCGAGAGCGTCGGACGCATGCAGACCAGCGTGCCACCGGCCGATGCCGGCACCTGGCAGGTGAAGCCGCCGCCGGTCGCCGAAGTGGCGGTGAACTGGCTCGGAAGGTTGTCGCTGACGACGACGTCCGAGGCGGCGTCCGGGCCCTTGTTGCTCGCGGTGAGCGTGTAGGTGTAGGTCTGTCCGGCGGTCGGATCGCTCGGGGTTCCGGTCTTCGTGATCGACAGGTCGGCGGTCGGCAGCACGGTCACGTTGGCCGATGCCGTGTTGTTCGACGAATTGGAGTCCGGGGTCGGGCTCGAGACCGTGGCCGTGTTGTGAAGCGTCGTGTTATCGGCCGTGGCCGTAGCGGTGATCGTGATCGTCGCGGTCGAGAACGGAGGCATCACGCCGAGCGAGCACGAGACCGTCGCGTCGCACGTCCCCTGCGTCGACGTCGCATTCACGTTGGAGTAGACCGACGGAGCAAGCGGATCGCTGACGGTCACGCCCGACGTGGTCGACGGACCGGCATTCGCGACCGACAGCGTGTACGTGACCTGGTTGCCGCTGTAGAGGGTCGTCGGCTGCGCGACCTTCGCGATCGTCAGGTCGGCGAGTGCCGATGCCTGGTCGGAATCGGTCGCGGTGTTGTTGTCGAGGTCCAGATCCCCTCCGCCGGCGACCGTCGCGGTGTTCGAGATCGACATCGGCGGCAGCGGCTGGACGAGCGCGTCGATCTCGATCGGCGGGTAGGTCGCGCCGGCGGCCAGCGCGTCGCTCCGCGTACAGGTGACGGTCAGCCCGGCGACGTTGCAGCTCCAGCCGCTGCCGCTGGCGCCGCTCACCGATTGAAACGAGCTCTGCGGGAGGTGATCGCTGACCGTCACCGGCGAGCCGTCGGTTGGTGCGCCCCCGACGTTCGAGACGTCGAGTTGGAACGCCTTCGGTACGCCGCCGACGAACGGGCCGGAGTGGCTCTTGAGGATCGTGAGGTCGGGCGCGGCGACCGTGTTGGTCACCTGCGGGCTCTGGTTGGTGTAGCTGTGGCCGAGGCTCGCGCCCGAATAGGACGCGCCGGCCTGGTTGATGATCTGCTGGCCGTTGGCGTCCGAGGCGTTGATCTTTACCTGGAACGTCGCCGTGTCGGTCTCCCCATCGGCGATCGATCCGCCGCTGGATCCGGTGGCGCCCGAACCGAGGCCGAACACGACCGCGTTCGCATTGGAGTCAAACTGTGCGCTGTCGTTGTCTCGGGCGTCGGTTTTCGCGCCGGTCTGCGGCCCTTGAGTAACCCTCAGACTGCCCGGAACATAGGTGCTGCCGGACGGGATCGGATCGCGCATCACAAAGCCGACGGCGTTGTCGCCCCCCGTGTTCTGGTAGGAGACCGTGTACTGCAGCACATCGCCCCGCTGATCAGGCCCACCGGGATGTGTCAGATTGGTGACCGATTTGGTGCTGTCAATGATCGGCGCGAACAGGTCGGTCGCAAACGTGATCACGGCGGGGAAGTAGGTGTCGCCGCTGGTCGTGAGTTGGACGGTGGCGCTCGTCGCCCCGTTTGGAATTGCGCCTGTTCCGCTGAGCTCGGCCGCGTC
>DATNKY010000029.1:0-10147 GCA_035603155.1 Solirubrobacteraceae bacterium | reverse complement strand
GACGCAACCGCGCCGCCGCGCGCTCACACAACTCCGCCTCCAGCGAACCATCCGAAAACGGCTCCCACGGGCGATCGGCGTCGGCGCCCAACTCCGCCGCCAGCTCGCGCCACTGCTCAGCATCCAACAGCGCCGAATGATTCGCCGGGTGACCCTCGGTCGCGAGCCGCCACGCCTTGATCGTGAACGCAAAAATCACCGACGGGCGATCAATCACCGCATCGGCCTGCGCGAACGCGTCCAGCAGCATCCCGATGTCATGCCCGCCCAGATCGCGGATCGCCGACATCAGCTCTTCGTCGGCGAGCTCGGAGATCAACCCCCGCAACGCGCGCGCATCGTCCCCGTCGGGCAGCCGCTCGCGCAGCTCCTCCGGTGACGAGCGCAGCATCCGCTGGTACTCCTCATTGGTCGCGTGGTCGATCCGCCGGCGCAAGGCATCGCCGCCGTCGCGCGCGAACAGCTCGGTCAGCTGGCGGCCGTACTTGACCGTGATCACATGCCAGCCCGCCGCCTCGAACATGCCCGCCAGCCGCCCCGCGGCGATATCCGGCACCACCCGATCAAGCGACTGCCGGTTCAGATCCACGATCCACAGCACCTCACCCAACTGCGACACGACCGGATCGACCAACGCCTCCCAACACGCCCCCTCATCAAGCTCTGCATCGCCCACCAACGACACCTGACGCCCACCCCGCGGAACCTCGAAATGCCCCGCCACATACCGATGCGCGAGCGCGCTCCAAATCGGTGCCGTCGCCCCGATCCCCACCGAGCCCGTTGAGAAATCAGCCGGTACGGGGTCCTTCAAACGACTCGGATAGCTCTGCAGGCCGCCGAACTCCCGCAACGTCGTCAGATACCGCTCATCCAACTGCCCTAGTAGGTACTCGATGGCGTGCAACACAGGCGACGCGTGCGGCTTCACCGACACCCGATCCGGACCACGCAACCAGTCGAAATACAACGCGGTCATGATCGACACCACCGACGCCGACGACGCCTGATGACCCCCCACCTTCACCCCCGACCGCGTCTGGCGCACCCTGTTGGCGTAATGAATGATCGACGTAGCGAGCCACAGGACGCGATCCTGGATCGCCTCGAGCGTCTTGAGCTCCGTCGCGAGATCGTCAGTCGCCGCCATCGATCGAATCATCGCTCCTTTCTCATCCCGCCGCAGCGCTGATTCCCTGACGAAGCGTCACTAAACGCAAAAGCTTTGCGGCTGCGCGGCATCTGACGTTACGATCCTGACGTGCGCAGCCGGCCGATCGATTCATGCGACGAGCGGATCCTCGAACTTCTCGTGGAGGACGGTCGGCGCTCGGCCAGCGAGATCGGCCGCCTCGTCAACCTCTCGCCGGCCGCCGCCAAGCGCCGGATCGACCGTCTCGAGCGGATCGGTCTGATCCGCGGGTACACCGCGGTGATCGATCGCACCATGCTCCGTGTCCAGCTCGAAGCGTTCTCGGAGCTGCGGTTCGCTCCCGGAACCCAGGTCGACGAAATCGACGCCGCGGTCGCGGACCTCCCCGAGCTCGTCGAGTCATTCACGCTCGCAGGCGACCCCGACGCGCTCGTCCGGCTACGCGTCAACGACGTCGAACACCTCAAACGCGTAATCGACCGCATCCGCCGCGGCGAGCGCGGGAGCGCCAAGATCATCGGCACCAAGACGCTCATCGTGCTCGGCGGTCGCACCGGTCGGGCCAGCACGCACGTCTCGGCGAGCTGACACCAGGTCGATCGCGCCCTGCTAGTCGGCGCCGCGCCTGGGCCTGGTCGCGTGGGGCTCGGGGCCGAACACGAACACCTGCTCGGGCGTGAGCCCGCCCGGAGCGGTCATCGCGAAGACACGGCACTGGTCTGCCTCAGGGCGGAGTCGAGGTCGGCGATCAGGTCGTCAACGTCTTCGAGACCGACCGAGAGCCGAATTGTGCCGGGTAGGATGCCGGCCGCTGCGAGCTCGGCGGCGGACAGCCCCAGATGCGAGGTGTTGTGCGGAGCGCTCGCGAGCGACTCGACCCCGCCCAGGCTGGTGGCCTGGTGGATCACAACTACGGCGTCGAGCAACGCCAGCGCGCGTTCGTCTCCGCCGCTGACTCGAAAGCTGACGATCGCACCGCCGGCCGGGAGCAGGTCTTTCGCCAGCGCCTGATCGGGGTGTGTGTCCAGGAGGGGATATGCGACATGCTCGATCTCGGGGTGGCGGGAGAGCCGGTCGGCCAGCGTGTACGCGGACGCGCTCTGGTGCTCGGTGCGAATCACGAGCGTCTTCAGTCCCCGGTCGAGCATCGATGCCGCGTGCGGGTCGAGGCATCCGCCCAGAATCGAGGCCTCGGCCGCGACGGCTTCAAGGATCGCGCTCGAGCCGGCCACCGCGCCCGCCACGACGTCCGAATGTCCGTTGAGGAACTTCGTGGCGGAATGAAGTACGAGGTCGAAGCCGAGATCGAGCGAGCGCAGCAGCGATGGGGGAGTGAACGTCGCGTCGGCTAGCGCAAGGGTGTCGAACTGGCGTGCCATCGCAGCCAAAGCGGGCAGGTCGGCCACGCGAAGCATCGGGTTGGAGAGGGTCTCTACGTACAGCAGATCGGCGCCCCGAGCGAGCTCGCGGCGCCACCCTTCGTGGTCATCGATCGCGACGAAATCGGCCGACCGCCCATGCCTTGGGAGCTCGTTGCACAGAAGCGTGAACACGTCGCCGTAGAGATCGCGTGCGGCGACCACCCTGCCACCGGGCGGCAGCAACGCGAGCAACGTGGTAGCGATTGCCGCCATCCCGGAGGAGAACAGCAACGCACGCTCGGCTCCCTCGAGCGCCGCGACCTTCGCGGCCGCGGCCTCGACGGTCGGATTGCGCAGCCTGCTGTACCACCACGTGTCAGTGCCGCCGGTCCGTGCGATGTCGGCGTACGCGTCGCCGTCCAGCTCGTAGGTGACCGAGCCGAAGACCGGCGTCGCCATCCCGGCCGGCCAGCCGCGCGGGGTCGGCTCTGCGCCACCGACCGCGATCGTCGCCATCCTCGGGCGCTGGCGGTTCATGCTGCTCCGGGGTGCAGAGCGGCCATCCCGGCATACTCGATCGCCTCCGGTGCAGCAAACGAGCCGACCTTGCTCGTCCTCAGCCCCGCACGCCACAGCGCGTGGGCGAACAGCGCCCCGACCGCGACACCGCTCGTGGCGGGGACGCCGACCTGCTCGCTCACAATGGCTTCGCTGGCCGTCATCGCGCCGCACGCCAGTACCAGCGCTTCGGCGCCGAGCGACCGAACTGCCTCCGTCCCGGTGGCGATGATCGCCTCTCGCGACTGCGGGAACTCCCCGCCCTGACGGGCGACCGGGATGTCGAGTGGGAGCACGCCGACACAGCTGCCGCGCACCCCCAGCCGCTCCATGCCGTCCTCGAGGTCGGGCACGCCTCGAGCGAGCGTGGTGATGACCGCGAACCGGCGGGCGACCATCAGCGCCGCCCGGTAGGCCGCCTCACCGATCCCGACCACCGGTGCCTGTGTCAACTCGCGCGCAGCTTGAACCCCCGGATCGCCGAAGCAACCGATCACGATGCAGTCGAGCTCGGGGTGCTCGGCGACAAGGCGGACGACCTCGGCCGCCGCGATCGCGTCGTCTGCCGCGCTCTCGATCGAACGAGGGCCCCGACGCGCCGTCAGCGCGACCAGTTGCACCTCGGGGCCGAGCGCGGCCTCGGCGATGGTCGCCATCTCGGCCGTGTCGCCCGCATCCGTGTTGGGGTTGATCAGGCCGAGCCGTGCGCGCGTCACAGAACCGCCTCCGCCGCCGCCGGCTCGGGGAGCGCGAATGTCTCCTGGCTCGAGAGGAAGCGCCCGTAACCGGGATCCACCACGATCTGGCCATCGGCGTACACCGTTCGCCCGCGCACGATCGTCCGCACCGCACGACCGCGTACTCGCCGCCCCTCGAACGGCGACCAAGGGTTCTTGGAGAATTGCTGGGCCTTCGGGTCGACCACCCACTCGGACTCGAGGTCGTACAGGGCGAGGTCGGCGTCAGCGCCGGGAAGGATCGTGCCCTTGCGCGGGTACAGGCCGACAGTACGCGCGGTGTTGGTCGCAGAGAAGCTGGCGAAGGCGGGCAGCGACATCCCGCGTCGGTGCAGAGCTTCCGAGAGCACGAGCGGAACGGTCTCCTGGATCACCTGGCAACCGAGCGGGCAGGAGAGCATGTCCTGCCAACCGGCCTCCTTCTCGGCGTGTGTGTAGGCGGCGTGATCGGAGACCAGGCTGTCCACGGTGCCGGCCAGCACCCGCTGCCACATGCCCTCGACGAGGGCGCGGTCACGGATCGCCGGGGCGCAGCATCCCCACGGTCCAAGCCGCGCATAGTCCTCGAGGTCGAGGAGCAGGTGATGCGGACATACCTCGATCGTCGCCCGTTGGCCGCGGGCGCGAGCCTCCGCGACCAGATCGACGCTGACCGGACTCGAGCCATGCACGATCTGCAGACGGACCCCGGCGTGATCGGCCAGGAACAGCGCGCGGTGAACCGCCTCCTCCTCGACAAATGCGGGACGGGACTCTGGATGTGCGGCAACATCGGTCCGACCCTCGCTCTGCAGGCGCGCGCGATTGGCCTGGAGCAGGGAGTCGCTCTCGGCGTGCACGAGCACCAGCGCGCCGAGACGCTCGGCCGTCTCCATGCCATCCAGGAACTCCGCATCTGAGACGTTTGGATACGACGGGTCCGACTCGGGCATGAACGCCTTGAAACCCGCGGCGCCCTCGCGCCACTGCCCTTCCATGTGAGCAAGCGACGGACGTGTCAGCGCTCCCCACAGGGCGAAGTCGATGACCACCTTGCGCTTGGCCATCTCGCGCTTCTCGGTGTACAGCTCGACGCTTGTGACCGGTGGGTAGGTGAGCGGATGCTCGATGACGGTCGTGATCCCGCCGGCGGCCGCCGCCATCGTGCCCGTCGTGAAATCCTCGCGCTCGGTGTGACCCGGGTCCTCGAAGTGCGCGTGCGGGTCGATCGCTCCTGGGAGGACGACGAGTCCCCGCGCGTCGATCAGCTCGTCCGCCGATCCGAGCACCGAGTCGTCGACCGTCAGAGCCGTGATCTGCTCGCCGTCGATCACGACATGTGCGTCAAACACGCCATAGTCAGCCGCGACGGTCCCGTGCGCAATCACGGTGCGCGGACCGCTGCGCGGCGGTGTTGTGGTCATCTCGATCCTTTCCGGACTGTCGGCTTGAACATTCGATCCTCGCTCATGCGATCTGCAATACCCTCGCGCCGCGCCTCGGGCGAGGCAGGAACCGGCCGGGCTGCTCGCGGCCTAGAAATTCGCGCTCCTGCACTACCAGCTCACCGCCGGCGACCACCATCCGTGCGCCACCCTCGAGCTCGAGACCGTCGTACGGGGAGTAGTCGAGGCCGTCGTGGCGGCTGTCCGGCCCAGCGGTCCAGCGCACCGCCGGGTCCCACACCACCAGATCGGCATCGGCCCCGGGACGGACGGTGCCCTTGCGCGGGAACAGCCCGAACGCGCGCGCCGGCGCTCCGCACGCGACCTCGACCAGCCGTTCGGGCGACAGCCGTCCGCGCCCAACACCGAATGTGAACCCGAGCGCGAGCCGCAGCTCGATGCCCGGGACGCCGTACGGAACCGCGGTCAGATCGTCTCCCGCCTGCGCTTTGTCCGGGTGCATCGGCTCGTGACTGTGATCGGACGCGTACACATCGATGCGCCCCTGGGCGAGCGCACCCCATAGCGCATCGGACTCCGGTTTCGGACGCAGCGGCGGCGCCATGACGTAGCGGATGGCCTCGGGGGTGCCGTACACGCCGTCATCGAGGACGAGGTGATGTGCGCACACCTCGGCTCCGACGGTCTGTCCTCGCTGCCTCGCGTGCTCGATCTCCTCCAGTGCCCGGCGACAGGTGAGATGGACCACGTACGCGTCCGCGCCCGCGAGCTCCGCCATCGCCAACAACCGGTGTACGGCTTCGGACTCGCTGATGATCGGGCGCGCCACCGGGAGCTCGCGCAGCCCGAGACGAGATTGCTGGCGGAGCTCGTCGATCAGCGCCTCGATGATCCCTCCGTTCTCGCAGTGGCCCTGAACGAGAACGCCCTCTCGGGCGGCTTCGACGATCACCCGGTAGGCCTGCGCGTCGTCGGCCATGATCCCCAGCTCGGGGTAGGCCAGCCATAACTTGACGCTCGTCACGCCGAGATCAGACAGGTCCCTCAGGTCTCCTTCGCGGTAGCTGTCGGGGTCCCAGATGACGCCGTGCATCGCGATGTCGATCGGCGAGCCCGATATCTGCTCCTTGATCAGGCGCCGCGCAGCGGCCGCCGGGCTCTCGCCCGGCTCGGCATCGGTGAAGGCGAGGGCCGTGGTGGTCCCGCCGCACAGAGCCGACACGCCGTCGTCGCGGACGCGGCCGAAGATGTGAGTGTGCGCGTCGACGGCTCCCGGGATAACGAGGCACCCGTCGGCGTCGAGCACCTGATCGGCCGCGAGGTCGATGGTGCCAACCGCGACGATCGACCCCTCGCTGATGAGGACATCGGCGGGCACGCTTGCACCGTCGCTGACGACGGTGCCACCTCGGATCAGCAGCCGCCTGCTCAAGACGAGATCTTCCCCGCGCGCGTTTGTGACCTGTGCGCCGCCCTCGGCTTGGGCTCCAGCGCCGAAGCCTTCGGCTTGGGCTCCAGCGCCGATGCCAGGCGCGCTGACAGACCGAGCGACCTGAGATGGACGAGCAACACCGAGCGCGCCTGATCCCAGTCTCCGCTCAGCCATGCGCGAATACCGAGACCGTCGACGAGTCTCCCGAGAATGACCGCCTGCGAGGCCGCGTCGACGTCGGACCGCAGGATTCCGTCATCGATCAGGCGGAAGAGCACCTGCTCGATCTCGCGCACCCAAAGCGCGTCGGTAGGTTCGATGACCGCAGCGAACTCGCGATCGCGCCCGGCGTATGCCCACATCTCCGCCCACAGCCGCCACTCGGCTTGACGCTCAGCCGTACTGGGGACCGCGGCCTCGATCAACGCCGACAGGAGTGAGTTCGAGTCGGTGGCGGCGGCGAGACTCTCGCGCACCATCCCGATGAAGTCCTCGGACGCCGCGGCGAACGCGCCAACGACGACCGCGCGCTTGTCCGGGAAGTAGTGGCTGACAAGCCCGGTGGTGAACCCGCCCTCGCGGGCGATCTCACGCAAGGTCGCGCCGATGCCTCTGCGAAGCATCGCCCGTCGAGCGGCCGTGGCCACCTCGTTTTGGCGTGAGTCCGCGCTCACCCGAGCACTCTCATCGGTCCGTTGCGCTCACCCTGCTGCGCCCAGGCTCGCGTCGGTCACGAGCTTCTTGACAACACCCTTCCGCTCATGCTTAAGTCGCCATCATAACCGTTGTTATGAGAGAGGGGAACCGTGGACTTTGGTCTCGAGGGCAGTGCGGCGATCGTCGGGGGCTCGTCATCGGGAATGGGGCGGGCGATCGCGGCCCGACTCGCGAGCGAGGGATGCTTCGTGACGTTGTTCGCCCGGCGGGCTGACGTCCTGCAGGAGGCCGTCGATCAGATCAACAGCGACTGCGGGGAGGACAGAGCAGTCGCTGTGGCGGGAGACTCGATGGACCCCGTCGCCCTCGCGCAGGCCGTCGAGGCCACCCAGGCACGATTCGGAAGACTTGACATCGTCGTCAACAACACCGGCGGTCCGCCGGCCGGCGACTTCGCCGCGTTCGCGGACGAGGCGTGGCAAGACGCCTTCGAGCTCACGTTCATGTCGTCGGTTCGGCTGACGCGCCTCGCACTTCCCGCACTCCGGGAAAGCGGCCGGGGACGGATCGTCAACGTCACTTCAAGCACCGTCAAGGAGATCGCGGACGGATTACTGCTGGCGAACGCGATCCGCCCGGCGGTGATCGGCTGGGCGAAGCACCTCTCGCGAGAGGAAGGACCGAACGGGGTGACCGTCAATTCGATCGCGCCGGGCTACGTCGACACCGACCGTCTCAAATACCTCTATTCGCTCGAATCAGATCCGGAAACGGCGCGGGCCAGAGATGCCGCGCAGATTCCGGCGCGCCGCTTCGGCGATCCCGATGACATCGCCAACGTGGTGGCATTCCTGTGCTCGCTTCAGGCCGCATACATCAACGGGGTGACACTTCTCGTCGACGGTGGACTGGCCCGCGGAGTGTTGAGCTGACGACCTTTCAACGAACTCGCAGCGTCTCGATGCCGATTTGTGGACCGAGCACTCTCGATCCACCTGCCGTGGAGGTGAACCCATGAACCCCATCACCCGCCGTACGTTGCTCGGGAACACCGCCGTGGGCGGCCTCGCGCTCGGGGCTGGAGGATTGCTCGCGGCTTGCGGCTCCTCGTCGTCTTCGTCCTCGACGTCGGCGTCGGCGTCAAGCAGGGCCGCGGCCGGCACGCCAAAACACGGCGGCACGCTCCACGCCGGCCTGACGGGGGGCTCGAGCTCGGACACGCTCGATCCCAACAGCCCGGTCAACAACACCGACTATGCGCGGGTTGCGAACCTCTATGACTCGCTGGTGTGGTTGACCGCAGGTGCCCAGCTCGAGTACCGGCTCGCGGAGCAGATGGTTCCCAACAAGGACGCGACCGTGTGGACCATCCACCTGCGCAAGGGAGTGACGTTCCACAACGGCAAAGAGATGACGGCCGACGACGTGATCTTCACGATCAAGCGGATCATCAATCCCAAGGCTCCCGGTGAAGCCGCTAACGCGTTCCGCAAGCTGGACCTATCCGGCCTCAAGAAGGTTGACAAGTACACCGTCACGGTCCCGTTCACGTCCCCCTACTCGACCTTTGTCGAGTCCTTGGCCAACGGCATCACCGCGTACGTGGTTCCGATCGGTTTCGACGTCAAGAAACCGATTGGAACCGGCCCATTCAAGTATGTGAGCTTCACGCCCGGGCAGCAGAGCGTGTTCGCGCGCAATGAGAACTACTGGAACTCCCCGCTCCCCTACGTCGACCAACTCGTCATGACGGACTACTCAGACGAGACCAGCCAGGTCAACGCACTGCTCAGCGGGCAGGTCGACGTCATCAACCTGCTCTCGCAGGAGACCGTCGGGACGGTTACCGGATCGGGGAAGAAGGTCGTCATCTCACCGGGCGGTGGGTGGAACCCGTTCACGATGCGGGTCGACCAGGCGCCGTTCAATGACGTCCGCGTCAGGCAGGCCTTCCGGCTGGCCGTCGATCGCAAAAAGATGCTCGAGACGGTGTTCGGCGGCCACGGCACGATCGGCAACGACCTCTTCTCGATCTGGTCAGACGAGTACGACCACAGCATCCCGCAGCGACCGTATGACCCCGAGCAGGCAAAGTCGCTGCTCAAGCAGGCAGGGCACGAGAACCTCTCGATCCAGCTCGTGACGGGCGACATCGCGCAGGGCGTAGTCAGCATGGCGCAGGTATATGCGCAGCAGGCCGCAGCCTCGGGGATCAAGGTCACCCTCCGGCAGATAACCCCGACCGAGTACTACGGCCCAAACTACCTCAAGTGGGTCTTCGGTCAGGATTATTGGTATTACCAGCCGTACTTCGCCCAGGTCAACCAGGCGACCCTGCCGACGTCACCGTTCAACGAGACACACTTCAACAACGCGAAGTACAACAGCCTCTACGAGCAGGCCCAGTCGACCACCGACGCCAGCAAGCGGATCGAGATCGCCCACGAGATGCAGATGATCGATTACAACGAGGGTGGCTACATCATCCCCTTCTTCCCACCAGTGATCGACGGGTATGCGCCCAACGTCAGCGGGATCGTCCAGTCCAAGCTCGGGGCATCGTTCAACCAGTGGGACTTCGAGCACATGTGGGTCTCCTGACGGGCCGGCGAATCAGCGCGGGTGCAACGACCCGGCATTAGTTGGAGATGCCTGGGTCCCAGCTTTTCGAAGCGCTCGAACTGCCGCCGCAGCGGGTCGCGATCTCTTTTCCCGAGCGCGCGCTCACGTACACGGAGCTGCGTAATGCGAGCCTGCGGGTGGCCTCGGCGCTGACCGGAGCGGGCCGCGCCGCGGTGCTCGCCGACACGAGTCCGGAGACCTGCGTGGCGGTGTTCGGCGCCCTGCTCGCGGGCGTGCCGATC